>NZ_JBBEGC010000214.1:0-7357 GCF_037401995.1 Saccharothrix sp. CCNWYY140 | reverse complement strand
CGGGCAGCGGCGGCGCGCGGCGGCGGCGGGGTCTTGCGGCGCATCGCGCGGCGGCTGGCGGGGCCTTCCGCGCGGGGCACCGCCCCGCGGCGCGCGGCCCCGCGGCCTCCGGCCCCCGACACCATTCTCCCAGCGGGGTACGACAATCCGTGCCGGACCGCCCGGGGAGGAGTTAGCCGCGGATCGTGTCGATCACCAGCGGACGGCCCGCAGGGGCCTCGTCGCCGATGGACCAGCCGCCCTCCAAGGACGCCAGCGCCGCACCAAAAGCCTCAGGCGTGTCCGTCCGCAGCTCCAGCAACGGCTGCCCCGCAACCACCCGGTCACCAGGCTTGGCCAGGCACAACACCCCAGCCCCGGCCTGCACGGCATCCTCCTTGCGAGCCCGCCCAGCGCCCAACCGCCACGCAGCCACACCAACCGCATAAGCGTCCAAGGACACCAAGAACCCGTCCTCAGGAGCCTCGACGACGTGCTTGTGCGCCCCGACAGGCAGAGCAGCCTCCGGGTCACCACCCTGCGCCCGGATCATCCGGCACCACACCTCGTACGCCTCACCACTGGCCAGCACAGCCGCCGGGTCAGCGGAAACGCCCGCACGCGCCAGCATCTCCGCCGCCAGCGCCAACGTCAGCTCGACGACGTCCGACGGCCCCGACCCGCGCAGCACGTCCACCGACTCGGCCACCTCGACGGCGTTCCCGACCGCCCGGCCCAGCGGCACGTTCATGTCCGTCAGCACCGCCGAGATGGACAGCCCGTGGTCCACGCCGATCGACACCAGCGCCTGCGCCAGCGCCCGCGCCTGTTCCTCGGTCTTCATGAACGCCCCGGAGCCGACCTTCACGTCCAGCACCAGCGCGTCGGCACCCTCGGCGATCTTCTTGGACATGATCGAGCTCGCGATCAGCGGGATGGCCTCGACGGTCCCGGTCACGTCGCGCAGCGCGTAGAGCTTCTTGTCCGCCGGGGCCAGGCCCTCCGTGGCCGCGCAGATCACCGCGCCGACCGAGCGCAGCTGCGCGGTCACCTCGTCCACCGACAGGCCGGCTCGCCAGCCGGGGATGGACTCCAGCTTGTCCAGCGTGCCGCCGGTGTGCCCGAGGCCCCGCCCGGACAGCTGCGGCACGGCCGCGCCGCACGCCGCCACCAGCGGGGCCAGCGGCAGGGTGATCTTGTCGCCGACGCCGCCGGTCGAGTGCTTGTCCACGGTCGGCCGGCCGACGTCCAGCTTGAGCGCGGTGCCGGACTGGACCATCGCCCGCGTCCAGCGCGCGGTCTCGGCGGCGGTCATGCCGTTGAGGAAGATCGCCATCGCCAGCGCCGACATCTGCTCGTCGGCGACGACGCCCCGGGTGTAGGCGTCCACCACCCAGTCGATCTGCTCGTCGGACAGCACACCGCCGTCCCGCTTGGCCCGGATGACGTCGACCGCGGCAAAACTCATGGCAGATCCCCTGGTCCGAAAGCGTCGGGCAGCACGCGGCTCATCGGCAGCACGCCCGAGGGCGTGTCCACCAGGCAGTCCGCGCCGCCCAGTTCGTAGAGCACCTGGCGGCAGCGCCCGCACGGCATGAGCAGCTCACCCGCGCCGCTGCGGCACGCCACGGCGACGAACCGGCCGCCGCCGGTGAGCTGCAACTGGCCGGCCATCGTGCACTCGGCGCACAGGCCGACGCCGTAGGAGGCGTTCTCCACGTTGCAGCCCACGACGATCCGCCCGTCGTCGCACACGGCCGCCGATCCGACCTGGAGCCCGGAGTACGGGCAGTACGCCGCCTGCGCGGCGGCGACCGCCCGTGCCCTCAGGTCGTCCCAGTCGACGTCAACCACGGCGGTACACCACGCCGTCCGCCGCCGGCATCCGCAATCGTTGCGAGGCCACGGCGAGCACGATCAACGTCACCAGGTGCGGCGCGTAGGTCGTCAGCTCGCTCGGCACCTCGTCGACGCTGTAGTACACGGCGTACAACGCCACCGCCGCGACCACACCGCCGGCCGCAGCGAACCAGCGCCGCCGCACGAGCTGCCAGATCACGATGACCGCCAGCAGCAGCACAGCGCCGTAGATCAGCGCGAGGAACGTCTTGCCGCCGCTGCGCAGCTGCAACCCGTCCGCGTAGCCGAACAGCGCCGCACCGCCCAGCAGACCGCCCGGCCGCCAGTTGCCGAAGATCATCGCCGCGAGGCCGATGAACCCGCGCCCGTTGGTCTGGCCCTCGAGGTACCCGGGCTGGCCGGGGTTGAGCACCAGCGCCGCGCCACCCATGCCGGCCAGCGCGCCGGACCCGATGACGCCGATGTACTTGTAGAGGTAGACGTTGACGCCCAGCGACTCCGCCGCCACCGGGTTCTCGCCGCACGACCGCAGCCGCAGGCCGAACCGGGTCCGCCAGAGCACCAGGTAGCTGCCGATCACCAGCGCCACCGCGATCATGGTCAGCGGGGACACGCCGGTCACCAGGCCGCGCAGGATGCCCGCCACGTCGGACAGGCCCACCCGCTGCTGCGCCTCCAGCTCGCCCAGCCACTCGGACAGCCCGGACGCGGAGTAGGTGTCGAACTTCGGCACCGACGGCGATTCGCGCGGGTTGTTCGACAGCGGGAAGAAGATCAGCGTGGACAGGTACTTCGTCAGGCCCGCACCGAGCAGGTTGATCGCCACACCGGACACGATGTGGTTGACGCCGAACGTGACCGTGGCGATGGCGTGCAGCAGACCGCCCAGCGCGCCGAACACGGCCGCCGACAGCAGCGCGGCCCACGGACCCCACTGGTAGCCGGCCCAGGCGGCGCCCCACGTGCCCATGATCATCATGCCTTCGAGGCCGATGTTCACCACGCCCGCGCGCTCCGCCCACAGACCGCCGAGACCCGCCAGCAGGATCGGCAGCGCGAGCCGCACGGCGGTCTGGATGGTGCCCGTGGACGTCAACTGCGGCACACCGGTCAGGTACGACGTGGTGGACAGCAGGATGACCGCGCCGGCCACACCGATCATGCCCACGGCCCAACCGGGCAGACGACGCGTCTTGCGCGGCGGCGGAACCGTGGAAGGCGCCTCGGAGGGGTTCATCAGAGAGGTGCTCATGCCGCCACCGTCCCCAGCTCCTTGCCGACCCGGCGCTGCTCGGCGGCCAGTTCGAACCGGCGGACCACTTCGTACGCGACGACGACCGACAGCACGATCGCACCCTGCATGATCGTCACGATCTCCCTCGGCACGCCGACGTTGTCCAACGCCAGGCCCGACTTGTCCAGGAACGCCCACAGCAGCGCGCCGAACGCGATGCCGCCCGGGTGGTTGCGGCCCAGCAGCGCGATCGCGATGCCGGAGAAGCCGATGCCCGCCGGGAAGTTCAGGTTGTAGGTGTGGTCGCGGCCCAGGATCTCGGGCATCGACACCAGGCCCGCGATGCCGCCGGAGAGCAGCATCGCGATGAGCACCATCTTCTTGGCCGACACACCACCGGCCGCCGCGGCGGTCGCGGACTCGCCGGAGGCCTTGAGCTCGAAGCCGAACCGGGTGCGGTTCATCATCACCCAGTAGCCGATGCCCAGCGCGGCGGCCAGGAACACCAGGCCGAACACCGTGCCCGAGGCCCCGAACGAGATGCCCGGCACCCAGCCGCTCTCGTGGATCTCCGGCGTGCGGATGTTGTTGCCGCGCAGTTCGCCGAACACGTCCTCGCGGATCAGGTACGCGGCCAGGCCCAGCGCCAGGCCGTTCATCATGATCGTGGAGATGACCTCGTTCACGCCCCGCGTGACCTTGAGGATCGCCGGGATCGCCGCCCACGCCGCGCCGACCAGCGCGGCCACCACGATGATCGCCAGGGCGTGCAGGCCGGGCGGCAGGGCGAACGAGCCGCCGAACACCGCCGCGACCACGGCGGCCACGCGGTACTGGCCCTCGACGCCGATGTTGAACAGGTTCATCTGGAACCCGATGGCCACCGCGAGCGCCGCGATGTAGTACGTGCCGGTGCTGTTGACGATGTCCACGGCGGTCGTGCCCTCGCCGACCTGCGACACCATCGCGCCGAACGCCTTCGCCGGGTTCGCGCCCGACACCACCAGGGCGACCCCGCACAGCAGTGCGGAGAACAGGATCGCCAGGGCGGGCGGCAGCAGCTTGCCGCGCAGGATTCCCATCTACTCGCCTTCCACTTCCGCGCCCGGCACGGCTTCCACCGCGGGGCTCGTGGCGCCCGCGCCGGTCATCGCGCTGCCGAGGTCCTCCGGGGTGACCGTGCTCGGGTCGGCGTCGGCGACCAGCCGGCCGCGCAGCATGACCTTGATCGTGTCGGACAGGCCGATCAGCTCGTCCAGGTCCGCCGAGATCAGCAGCACGGCGAGGCCCGCCGCTCGGGCGCGCTTGATCTCGTCCCAGATCAGCGCCTGCGCGCCGACGTCCACACCGCGCGTCGGGTGCGACGCGATGAGCAGCACCGGGTCACCGGACAGCTCGCGGCCCACCACGAGCTTCTGCTGGTTGCCGCCGGACAGCGCGGCGGCGGGCACGTCGATGCCGGGGGTGCGGACGTCGAACTCGTCGACGATCCGCTGGGTGTCCTTCTTCGCGCCGGCGAGGTCGAGCCACTGGCCCTTGGACACCGGCGTGCGGGTCTGGTAGCCGAGGATCCGGTTGGCCCACAGCGGTTGCGTGAGCAGCAGGCCCTGGCGGTGGCGGTCCTCGGGGACGTACCCGATGCCGGCTTCGCGGCGGGCCAGCGTGCCGAGCCGGGTCAGGTCGCGGTCGCCGAGCAGCACGCGGCCGTGGTGGGCCTTGCGCATGCCCATGATCGTCTCGACCAGCTCGGTCTGCCCGTTGCCCTCGACGCCCGCGATGCCGACGACCTCGCCGGAGCGCACCACCAGGTCGATGCCGTCGAGCACCGGGCGGGTGCCCTCCTCGGCGACCAGGCCGAGGTTCTCGACGCTCAGGACCACCCGGTCGGTCACGGTGGACTCGCGGGTCTCCGGGCTGGGCAGCTCGCTGCCGACCATCATCTCGGCGAGCTGGCGGGAGCTGACGGTCTTGGGGTCGGCCGTGCCGACCGTGGTGCCGCGCCGGATCACCGTGACGGAGTCGGCGATCGCGCGCACCTCGTCCAGCTTGTGCGAGATGAACAGGAACGTGAAGCCCTGCTCCTGCATCCCGCGCAGGGTGGTGAACAGCTCGTCCACCTCCTGCGGCACCAGCACCGCCGTGGGCTCGTCCAGGATGATCACCTTGGCGCCCCGGTAGAGCACCTTGAGGATCTCCACGCGCTGCCGGTCGGCGACCCCGAGCCGCTCGACCAGCACGCCGGGGTCGACGGTCAGGCCGGTCGACTTGGCCAGGCCCTGGATGACCTTCCGGGCCTTGCCGCCGATGCCGTGCAAGGACTCCGCGCCCAGGACGACGTTCTCCTGCACGGTGAGGTTGTCGGCGAGCATGAAGTGCTGGTGCACCATGCCGATGCCGGCCTTGATCGCGTCCGCCGGGGTGCGGAAGCGGACGGCCTTGCCGTCGACCTCGATGGTGCCCTCGTCGGGCTGCTGCATCCCGTACAGGATCTTCATCAGCGTGGACTTGCCCGCGCCGTTCTCACCGCACAGCGCGTGCACTTCGCCGGCCCGCACGGTCAGGTGCACGTCGCTGTTGGCGACCACGCCGGGGAACCGCTTCGTGATGCCCGACAGCACGACGGCGGGCGTGGCGGCAGGGGTGCTAGTGCTCATTCAGGCTCCTAAAACCACGCAATGGGCCTCGCGAGTGGGTGCTCGCGAGGCCCATGCGCACGGCGAGGATCAGCTCGTCGGCTTGTCCGAGACCTTGATCTTGCCCTCGATGATCTGGGCCTTGTAGCCCTCCAGGACCGCCTTCAGGTCGGCGTCGATCTTGCCGCCCGAGGTGGCGTAGCCGACGCCGTCGACCTTGAGGTCGAAGACCTTCGGCAGGCTGGCCAGGTCGTTCTTGGCGACCGCCTTGACGAAGTCGTACACGGCGACGTCGACGCGCTTGAGCATGGACGAGACGATCACGTCCTTGGACTCGGCGACGGTGGCCTGGTTGTACTGGTCGGAGTCGACGCCGATCGCCTTGACGTTCGCCGACTTCGCGGCCGAGAAGACACCCTTACCCGAGGCGCCGGCGGCGTGGTACAGCACGTCCGCGCCGGACTCGATCTGGCCCTTCGCGGCTTCCTGGCCCTTGGTCGGGTCCTGGAACCCGGTGAAGTCACCGGCCGGGGTCAGGTACTTCTTCTCGATCTTGATGTCCGGCGCGGCGGTCTTGGCGCCCTGCTCGAAGCCCGCGTCGAACTTGCCGATCAGCGGGATCTTCACGCCACCGACGAAGCCCACGTGGCAGGTCTTCGACTGGTAGGCGGCGATCACGCCGGCCAGGAAGGAGCCCTGCTCCTCGGCGAACACCAGCGGGGTCACGTTCGGAGCACCGTCGACGACACCGTCCACGATCGCGAACTTGACGTTCGGGAACTCGGGCGCGACGACCTTCAGCGACTCGGCGTAGGCGAAGCCGACACCGACGATCGGGTTGTACCCCTCGCTCGCGAGCTGGCGCAGACGGGTCTGCTTGGCGTCCTCCGCCTCGTTGGGGGCGGCGGTCAGCTCCTTGACCTCCTTGATGCCGAGGTCGGCCTTGGCCTTGTCCAGGCCCGCGGCGGCGGAGTCGTTGAACGACGCGTCGCCCCGCCCACCGATGTCGTAGGCCAGACCGACCTTGAGGGCGCTGCCGTCCACCTTGTCCCCGGCGGCGGTGCTGCTCGAAGTCCCGGCGGCGGCAGCCGGCTTGTCGGCCAGCTTGCACCCACCACCGGACGCGTTGTTGGTCGACCCGGTCCCGGTGCCCCCGTTGTCCTTCGCACAGGCGGCCATCGACAGAACGCTGGTCAGCGCGATCGCGGCCACCGCGATGCCACGCATTCGACGACGCACGGCTCGTCTCCCTCCCTGCTCCCAGAGCAGACAATCCCGACTGCGCTGTCGGGTTCCGAGTGGCGAACCGTACCCCGTAGTAATGACCACTGCGCACGTGGCGGCCCGCACGTGACCTAATCGTTGGTGCTGCCGGGTGACTCCGCCACTCGACGTGATCTAGTGGTGTCACTCCGTTGATCTCAGCTACTCAGAGTCACGAGTTGAACCGTTTTTAGCGGGATCCCGTAGTCACCCCGAAGCACCCACACCCCGCCACACACCCGAGCCCCACTGCCGCCCCCCACCCCACCGCGCGCCCCATGCTTTTCATGAAGCTGCCGCACGGCACACCCCTGCCTGGGCTTCTTGCTTGTGTCATCCCCGTATGGCCTGCCCGAAGGGCTACCACAGATTTTCGGGGTTGCAGCCG
>NZ_JBBEGC010000213.1:0-7467 GCF_037401995.1 Saccharothrix sp. CCNWYY140 | reverse complement strand
GGGAACCGAGGCCCTCCACTTGTAGGTAACACCTACCGCGCGCTCCGCGCGCGAAGACCGCGCTGCGCGCGCCGAAAGGCGTTCAGAGCAGTTGTGCGAAAACCTCCGGGTCGATGTTGCCCCCCGAGATCACTGCCACCGTCTTGGTCGTCGGAGCCTTCAGGTAAGCAGCCGTGGTGGCCGCGCCACTGGGTTCGACCACCAAACGCGCCTGCCGAGCCAGCCGACCAACCGCCGCCGAGATCTCCGCCTCCGACACCGTCACAATGTCGTCCACATACTCACGAATATGCGCGAAAGTCAGCTCCGAAGGCTGCGCCCGCAACCCATCCGCGATAGTCCGCTCCCGCTCCGCCGCCGACCACCGCACCAGCTCCCCCGCCCGCAGTGAAGCCGCCGCGTCACCCGCCAGCTCAGGCTCCACCCCGATGACCTTCGCCGCAGGCCGCAACGCCTTCACCGCCGTCGCCACCCCCGAGATCAACCCGCCCCCGCTGACAGGCACCAGCACGCACTCCACATCCGGCATGTCCGCCACGATCTCCAGCCCAACCGTCCCCTGACCAGCGATCACATCAGGATGGTCGAACGGCGGCACCAAAGTCGCCCCGCGCTCCTCGACCAGCTCATACGCCCGCTGCTCACGCTCCGACATGGGCACCTGCACGACCTCCGCCCCGTGCGCCCGGGTCGCCGCGACCTTCACCGCAGGGGCGTTGTCGGGCACCACGATGGTCGCCGGGACTCCAAAAAGGCGGGCCGCGTAGGCCACGGCTTGGGCGTGGTTGCCGCTCGAGTACGCGACGACTCCTCGTGACCGCACGTCCGGAGCCAGCCGGGACAAGGCGTTGTAGGCACCCCGGATCTTGAACGCCCCCACCGCCTGGAGGCTCTCGGGCTTGAGCATGAGGCCGTCGTCGAACCTGAGCAGCGGTGTGCGTACGGCCACGCCCTCCAGGGCTGCGGCTGCCGAGCGGATGTCGTCGATTGTCACGAGTCGCATGGAGACGATCCTCACCGCCGGCCAACCTCGGGCGCCGGCTGCCCGTCCACCGGAGGTCATGGTGGATCAGAAGTCGAAGTTGGAGATCAAGCCCGCGCAGGTGCTCGCGGGGGCGTTGGGTGCGGTTACCGCTGCTGTGCTCGGGGTGAAGCTCAACCTCGCGGGCACGGTGGTGGGGGCGGCTGTGGTGAGTGTGGTGAGCACTGTGGGGGCGGCGGTCTACCAGCACTCCATCGAGCGCACTCGCGTTCGGTGGGCGGCTGCCGGGTTGAGTGCCGCGTTGGTGTTCTTGGTGGGGGTTGTGGCGTTCGGCAGTGCTGAGCAGGTGCGGGGGACGGCGGTGCCGTCGCCGGCTACCAACGGACCGGTGCCGGTGCCGGAACGGGGTGAAGTACCGGAATCCACGGCGAGCACGACTACGACCGCTCCGACCACCACGACGACGACCGGGTCGTCCGTTGCGCCAACCACGACACCGCCGTCGTCGACGACTACTCCGACGACTGCGGGGAGCTCTGTGGTGTCACCCAGTCAGGGCAGCAGCGTTCACACTTCAGGGCCATGACGGGCTCCGACCCTCACTTCTGGCAAATCACCCCAAATCGGTGATCGTCTCATTACCTTGAGTGAGAGTTAACTGTCAAACGCTACACAGCGCAGTCAAATGGTCGTGAGCTGTGACACACTTCGCCCTCAGATGGACTGCGCCGTCATAGGTAACAGCCTGATAACGTCGCTCGAACGGGCGAGTACTGGTCGGTAATGACCGGGGAGGAGGCGCCACATGCACGAGCTGCGAGCGCCCCGCGCCCGGACCGGGAAAGACGTGACGACGGTCGTGGCGCACACGGCCGGAGAAAGAAAAGGGGTGGGGCGACCCCTGCCGCCGCCCCACCACCCGTCCCCCTAGAGCCCCCGAGAGCGGTCCCTGCAACCAGGCTCTCGGGTTCCCTGCACCCGAAGATGAGGGAGACGCCTAAATGAACCGCACGAGTGCGGCCCGCCTCGCCGCGGCTGCTTTGCTCGCCACCGGCGCGGCTACAGCTCTCAGCGTACCGGCGATTGCGGACCCTGCCGCCCCCTATGGCACAACCGCCTCCGACACGGAGAGCTACCCGGCCGAGTTGCTCCAAGCGGTGCAACGCGACCTCGGCCTGAATGCGGAACAAGCCCGACTCCGTCTGGCGAGTGACACCAGGTCGGGTGAGACCGAGGCGAAGGTGCGCGGTGTGCTCGGCGACACGTTCGCCGGCGCCTGGATCGACTCCGCCACCGGCAAGCTCACCGTCGGTGTCACCGACGCCGCGCAGAGCGACGCCGTTCGCGCGCACGGCGCGGAGCCCAAGGTGGTCCCGTTCTCGCAGCGCTCGCTGACCGCGACCAAGACCGCCCTCGACACCCTGTCCGCTCCCCAGTCCATCACCGGCTGGCGCGTGGACGACACCAGCAACTCCGTGGTCGTCGAGGTGAACCGCCACGTCCGCGACGCGGCGGCCGACGCCTTCCTGGCGACCGCCAAGGCCGTCAGCCCGTCCGTGCGGGTCGTCGAGGTCGAGCACTCCCCGACCACCCTGTACGACATCCGCGGCGGTGACCCGTACTACATCAACGGCACCAGCCGCTGCTCGATCGGCTTCTCCGTGTCCGGCGGGTTCGTGACGGCGGGCCACTGCGGTCGCGTCGGCTCGACCACCACGGGCTACAACCGCGTGTCCCAGGGCACGTTCCGCGGCTCGTCGTTCCCCGGCAACGACTACGGCTGGGTCGCCACGAACTCCAGCTGGACCCCGCGCCCGTGGGTCAACCGCTACAACGGCACCAACGTCATCGTCCGCGGCTCGTCGGAGGCGGCGGTCGGCGCGACCATCTGCCGCTCCGGCTCCACCACGGGCTGGCGCTGCGGCACCGTCCAGGCCAAGAACTCGACGGTGAACTACCCGCAGGGCACGGTCTCCGGCCTGACCCGCACCAACGCCTGCGCGGAGCCCGGCGACTCGGGCGGCTCGTGGGTCGCGGGCACGAGCTTCGGCCAGGCCCAGGGCGTGACCTCCGGCGGCTCGGGCAACTGCTCCTCCGGCGGCACGACCTACTTCCAGCCGGTCAACGAGATCCTGAGCGTCTACGGCCTGCGGCTCGTCGTCGGCTGAACGACCTGAGGCGCGCGGTCACCTCCCCCTGCGGACCGCGCACCGCGTGAAAACACCCCCGGGGCCTGCCTCCTCCCCCTCAGGCCCCGGGGGTGTCGCACGTCTGAAGCGAAATGCCGTGTCTCAGGCGAACTGCACCGACCGCTTGGACAGCCCGTACCAGAAGCCCTCGACGGTCGTCGACGCCTCTTGATCCGCACTCGCGCCCAGCGACACGAACAGCGGCGCGAAGTGCTCGGTCCGCGGATGCGCGATCCCGGCCGCCGGAGCCTTGTGCTGGAAGTCCAGCAGAGCGTCGACATCGCCCTCGACCAGCGCCCGCCCCGCCCAGTCGTCGAACTCGGACGACCACGACGGCGGCTGGTAGTCGGGACCCTGGCGCATGTCCACGCAGCTCAGGTTGTGGGTCATGAACCCGCTGCCCACGATGAGCACACCCTGGTCGCGCAGCGGCGCCAGCCGCCGGCCGACCTCGAACAGCCGGCGCGGGTCCAGGGTCGGCATGGACATCTGGAGCACCGGGATGTCCGCCTCCGGGAACATCTCCTTCAGCGGCACGTACGCGCCGTGGTCGAGCCCTCGCCCGGCGTCCTGGTGCACGGGCTCGTCCACGAGTTCCGCCACCGACGCGGCCAGCTCCGGAGCGCCGGGGGCCTCGTAGGTGACCTCGTAGTACCGCTGGGGGAAGCCCCAGAAGTCGTAGGTGAGCGGCACGGTCGTGGTCGCGCCCAGGGTCAGCGGGTTGGCCTCCCAGTGCGCGGAGACGACCAGGATCGACTCCGGGCGCGGGAGCGTCGCGGACCACGACCTCAGCTCGCCGGTCCACCGTTCGTCGTCGGCCAGCGGGGGCGCCCCGTGGCCCAGGTACAGCACAGGCATCACGACTACGACTGTACGCCCTTTAGTTGAAGTTTCAACCAAGCTGCGGCGGACTTCGGGTCCTCCGCCTCCGTGATGGCGCGCACCACGACCACCCGGGACGCCCCGGCGTCCAGCACCTCGGGCAGCCGCTCGCGGTCGATCCCGCCGATCGCGAACCACGGCCGCTCCGACACCGTCGCCCGCACCAGGTCCAGGCCCGGCGCGGGCCGGCCCGGCTTGGTCGGCGTCGGCCAGCACGGGCCGGTGCAGAAGTAGTCCACACCAGGCTCCACGGCCGCCGCCCGAGCCTGCTCGACGTCGTGCGTGGACCGGCCGATCACGACGTCCTCGCCCAGGATGCGGCGGGCGAGGGGCACCGGCAGGTCGTCCTGGCCCAGGTGCAGCACGTCCGCGCGCACGGCGTGCGCGATGTCGGCCCGGTCGTTGACCGCGAGCAGCGCGCCGTGCCGGGCGCACGCCTCGGCCAGCACCTCCAGCGCGGCGATCTCCTGGCGGGCTTCGAGCCCCTTGTCCCGCAACTGCACGATGTCCACGCCACCCGCGAGCACCGCGTCCGCGAAGTCCGCGAGGTCCGGCCGCGCCGGCGTGCAGAGATACAGCAGCGAGTCGGCGAGCCGCCGCCTGATTTGCGTTCCGTCGAGTCCTGGCACGCCCGGGACGGTAACCGCCGGGCGGAATCGTGCGCTACGGTGGACGTGGTCCGCACGGGAGCCTGGAGAACACCGGGCTGAGAGGGAGCGTGGTTCGCTCCGACCGTCGAACCTGATCCGGGTCATGCCGGCGCAGGGAGCGTGAGTGCCTTGGCAAGTGCGAGTGGGGTCACCGTCGTGGGCGGCGGCGTCATCGGGCTGTCCGCCGCGTGGTTCGCGGCGCGGGACGGGTTCGACGTGACCGTGGTCGACCGCGCGTCGCCGCACGGCGGCTCGTGGGTCGCGGGCGGGATGCTCGCGCCGATCACCGAGGCGTGGCCCGGTGACGAGGACGTGCTGGCACTGGGCGTCGAGTCGCTGGAGCTGTGGCCGGACTTCGCGGCGTCGCTGGACGTCCCGCTGAGTCCAGTCGGCACGCTCGCCGTGGCGATCGACACCGCGGACGCCGAGGTCCTGGACCAGCTCTGCGCCTACCTGGCCCGCATGGGCCGCAAAGCCGACCGCCTGACCAGGCGCGAACTCCGTGCACTGGAACCGGGTCTCGGCCCAGCAGTCCGAAGTGGACTCTCGGTCCCCGGCGACCTCTCCGTGGACAACCGGACCCTGCTGGACGCCCTCCGCCGCGCCTGCGCGGAGAACGGCGTCCGCTTCACCGAAAAGTCCACAGTGGACCAAGACTTCACCGTCATCGCCGCCGGCGCGTGGAGCCGCGACCTGCACCCCGCGCTGAAAGACGTGATCCGCCCGATCAAAGGCGAAATCCTGCGCCTGAGAACAAGACCCGGCGCACTGCCACCCCCGTCCCACACCCTCCGCGCCCACGTCTCCGGCCGCCCGGTCTACCTGGTGCCCCGCGAAGACGGCCTGGTGCTCGGCGCGACCCAGTACGAGACCGGTTTCGACGCGGACGTGACCGTCGCCGGCGTGCGGGACCTGGTGCGCGACGCCGAGGTCGTGTGGCCGGCGGTCGCCGAGTACGCGCTGACCGAGTGCGCCGCCGGGTTCCGGGCCGGCAGCCCGGACAACACGCCGGTCATCCGGTGGTTGGAACCCGGCGTGCTCGCCGCCACCGGGCACCACCGCAACGGCCTGCTGCTCGCCCCCGTGACCGCGCGGCGGGTGCTCGACCTGCTCCGGGAAGCTCGCGAAGGAGGACACGGGTGAAGGCTCGGGTGAATGGTCAGGAACGGGAACTGGCCGAGGGTGCGACCGTCGCGGCCGTGCTCGACCTGTTGGGCGCGCCGGCCACCGGCGTCGCGGTGGCGCTGGACGGCGAGGTCGTGCCGCGCGCCGCCTGGGCGTCCACCCCGGTGCCCGAGGGCGCCGCCGTCGAAGTGCTCACCGCTGTGCAGGGAGGCTGAACGTGGACGATCCGCTGGTCATCGCCGGGCGCGAGTTCGGGTCCAGGCTGGTCATGGGCACCGGCGGCGCGGCCAACCTGGCCGTGCTGGAGAAGGCGCTGGTGGCGTCGGGCACCGAGCTGACGACGGTCGCCATGCGCCGCCTCGACTCCGCGGGCGGCGGCGTGCTGGACCTGCTGCGCCGCCTGGGGATCGACGTGCTGCCCAACACCGCCGGCTGCCGGGGCGCGGCGGAGGCCGTGCTGACCGCGCGCCTGGCGAGGGAGGCGCTGGAGACCAACTGGGTCAAGCTGGAGGTCGTCGCCGACGAGCAGACCCTCCTGCCCGACCCGATCGAACTGGTCGACGCCGCGGAACAGCTGGTGGACGACGGTTTCGTGGTCCTGCCCTACACCAACGACGACCCGGTCCTGGCCCGCCGCCTGGAGGACATCGGCTGCGCGGCCGTCATGCCGCTCGGTTCCCCCATCGGCACCGGCCTGGGCATCCGCAACCCGCACAACATCGAACTGATCGTGGCCCGCGCGGGCGTGCCGGTGATCCTGGACGCGGGCATCGGCACGGCCTCGGACGCGGCCCTGGCGATGGAACTGGGCTGCTCCGCTGTGCTCTTGGCCACTGCCGTGACCCGTGCCCAGGACCCGCTGCGCATGGCGGCGGCCATGCGAGCCGGCGTGGAAGCGGGCAGGTTGGCCCGCCTCGCGGGCCGGATCCCCCAGCGTTTCTGGGCCCACGCGTCCAGCCCTGCGCCGGACGTCTGATGCGTTGATCACCCGACGGGCGGTGGCGCACGCCGCGCCACCCGGCATGATGGATGCTTCATCCCATCCTTCGTGTCCGTAGGAGGTGCGATGGCCGCCGAGCAGGTCGAGGACGCCACCGCCCGGCTGTACCTCGCGATCGGCAGGCTGTCGCGGCTGCTGCGCCGCACCGGGTCCCCGGGACTCGGCCCCGGCGCGGTGTCCGCGCTCGCCACACTCGCGCGCTGCGGCCCCATGCGCCTGGGCGACCTGGCCGCCAAGGAGGGCGTGGCACCCCCCACCCTGTCCCGCATCGTCGCGGCCCTGGTGGAAGCCGGCTACGTCAAACGCGACCCAGACCCCCAAGACGGCCGAGCCTGGCTGGCCACCCCCACCCCAGAGGGCGTGACAATGGTCTCGGGCGTCCGCTCGGCCCGCGTCCAGGAACTACAACGCCGAATCGAAGAACTCCCCCCAGAACACCAAACCGCCCTCCTGAACGCCCTCCCGGCCTTGGAGGAATTGGTGGGCGAAGCCGGCTGACCCAGCAAGACCCCTCGCCCAGCCGCAACAGCACCCTGCCTCCCACCACTTCACCGCACGCCATGCTTTTCATGAAGCTGCCGCACGGCACACCTCTGCCTGGGCTTCTTGCTTGTGTCATCCCCGTATGGCCTGCCCGAA
>NZ_JBBEGC010000212.1:0-7581 GCF_037401995.1 Saccharothrix sp. CCNWYY140 | reverse complement strand
AATCTGTGGTAGCCCTTCGGGCAGGCCATACGGGGATGACGGAAGAAGCCCAAGTCGGGAGGTCTGCTGCGCGAGCTCCGTGAAAAACTTGGTGCGGCGTTGGCGTCGTGGGGCTTGCGCCTGTTAGCCGTTGATGAGGGTTGCGAGGCGCGTTGCGAGGTCTTCCCAGCGCCATTCTCGGGTTACCCAGTCGCGGCCGGCTTCGCCCATCTTCGTGGCTAGGTCTCGGTCTGCCAGGAGGCGGCCGACTTCGTTGGCGACTGTCGAGACCGCTCGGCCGTCCACCACGGTGCCCGTGGTGCCGTCTCGGACGGTTTCCGGGGCGCCGCCTGACTGGCCGGCTACGACGGGGAGGCCGGTTGCCGATGCCTCCAAGTAGACGATGCCCAGGCCCTCGACGTCCAAGCCGCGTCCGCGTGTCCGGCACGGCATGGCGAAGACGTCGCCTGCGTTGTAGTGCGCGGGGAGTTCCGACCACGGTACTGAGCCGGTGAACACGACGTGGTCCTCTACGTCCATCGAGGATGCCAAGCGCTGCAACGACTTTCGGTACGGGCCGCCGCCTACGAGCAGCAGTGCGGCGTCCGGGGCGATGCGGCGGATTTCCGGTAGGGCCCGGACCAGTACGTCCTGGCCCTTGCGGGGCACCAGTCGGGACACGCACACCACTACCGGACGATCGCCCAGGCCGTAGCGGGTGCGGATGTCCAAACGGGCTACCGGGTCTGGGGCGAAGATCTCAGTGTCCACACCGGACGGGAGGTGTTCCAAGGCTGCCAAGGGGCCGAAGGCTGAGGCGAAGCGGGAGCGGGTGTAGCGGCTGACGAAGGTGACTACGTCCACAGAGGAACCGATGGCGCGCAACGACTGTCGGGCGGCTGGGAGCATCGACCAGCCCACCTCGTGGCCGTGTGTGGACGCCACGACCCTTTGTGCGCCGGCGTCGCGCAGCCACGGGGTGAGGAGTGCCAGAGGGGCCGCCGCGCCGAACCAGACGGCCTCGCAGCGTTCCGAGCGCATGATCTCCGACGCTCGCTTGAGCACGTCGGGGGTGGGCAGCATCAACGTTCCCGGGTGGCGGACCACTGGGAACGGTTGTTCCGCGTCGAACTCCGGGTGTGAACCGGACGGCGATTCCCACGACGGCGCGTACACCACCAGGTTGGGCAACCGGGTGGCCAAGGCGTGCAGGTAGGCCTGGATGCCACCGGGTCGGGGTGGGAAGTCATTGGTCACCAGCAGGGTCCGACGCACGCGCCCCACGTTACGGGAAGGCCGCTCGGAGGAAGTGCTGCCAACCCCTCACCAGGCCCGCGACGTCCTCGCCGGTGGCCTCCAGGACCAGTGCGTCCAGGCGTTCCGGCGACACCCGGCCGGCGCCGGCGATCTTGCGGTGCAGGTCGACCAGGCCCGGTTCGCCCAGGCGCTGGGCCAGGTACAGGTTGAGCGACCAGGACTGCTGGTAGGCCAGTTCCATGCCGGGGCCGCGGAAGTCGGCGTCCGCGGGCAGGGCGGTGGGGAGTTCGCGTTGGAGTTGTGCGGCCAGGGCGGGTGCGGCCTTGCGGGGTGGGACGTCGGAGCCGCGGTAGCCCACGTAGTCCGCGAAGCCCTCCAGCAGCCACATGGGTGCGCCGTCGACGGTCTCGCCGCGTGCGGCCACGTGGGTGATCTCGTGGCGCAGCAGGACGCGCAGCGCCAAGGGGGACAGCACGCTCGCGCCCGCGGGGTTGAGCACGACCCGCTGGCCCTGCGCGGTGCGGGTCTCGGCGTCCACGCGGTCGGCCACGGCGACGCCGGCGATGGAACCGTCGGCGAAGCCCGGTCCGACCAGGGCGCGCAGCTCCTCGACGCCGGCGGGGATGAGCACGGCCACCTGCCGCGACCACGCCGGACCCCACACCCGGGTCACCGTGTCCACGGCGGTGTCCAGTTCGGCCAGCACGCGTGCCGCCAGCGGTTCGCCGCCAGGGTGGCTGAGCACGAAACCGCCGGTGCCGGTGAGCACGTGGCACGGGCCGAAGTCCCACGGGCCGCGCCAGGTGCGCTTGCCCAGCGGCTCCAGCGCGGTGTCGGAGTTGAGGTACCAGCGGTCGCCGCGGCGGGTGAACAGGTAGGCCATCGGCTGGGTGCTGGGCACCACGTCCACGCCGCGCAGCCGGTAGACCAGCCGCACGTCCGGCGCCCACACCGCGTCGGCGGCGGGTGGTGTGATGCCGGCGAGGTTCGTCTCGCCCTCCAGCCGGTACTCCCACTCGGCCAGCGGCACGGCGGCGAGGTTGCGGAACAGCTCCCGCTGCCCGCGGACGAACGCGGGATCGGCGGCGGGGTCGAGGTCGGCGGTGAACGCGCCCTCGTCGCGTTCCACGACGGCCTTGGCCCGGCGCTCCAGCAAGTCCTGGACGGCCTGCTCGCGCGGGTCCGCCACGACGGCGGCGGGCGGGGACGCGGACGGCTCGGCCGGGGTCACCGCCACCCCGAGCCCGGTGAGGAAGGTGCACGCCACGGCCAGGGCGAGCAGCACCCGCAAGCGCCTCACGTGCCTCCTGAAGTCGAACAGGGCCACCCCCGTCACCCGAGGATGGCCCTGCCGAGCATGACTTGTCAGCCCGCGATGCGCCGCATGGCGTAGATCGTGCCCGGGTCTTCCAGCGACACGATCTTCACCGGCACGCCGTCGGTGGACGCGTGCACGACGCGCGCGTTGTCCACCGCCATCGCGACGTGGTTGCCGCCGTTGTAGATGATCAGGTCGCCCGCCGTGACCTCGCCACGGCTCACCGGACGACCCGCGCCCGCCTGACCGTTGGAGGTGCGCGGGATGGACACGCCGACCGACGCGTAGGCCACCGACGTCAGGCCCGAGCAGTCCCACAGGTCGGGGCCGGTCGCGCCGTAGCGGTAGTAGTCGCCGCGCTGCTCCAGCGCGAACGCCAGGGCCTCGCCGGCCTTGCCCGCGGGCACGGGCACGCTGGACAGGTCGCCCGGGTCGCGCAGGATGCCCTTCTCCTGGGCGGTCAAGCGGTTGAGCTGGGCCCTGACCTCGGTGATCTGGCCTTCCAGCTCGCTCTGGCGCTTCTTGATGTCCTCGGCGATCTTCACGGCCTCGTCGGTCGCCTGCTGCGCCTTGCCCTGGGCCTCGGCGGCGCTGCTGCGCGCCTGCTCGGCGGCCTGCACCGCGCCGGACAGCCGGTCCAACGCCTCGTTGTTGTCCGCGGCCAGCACACCCAGGGCCGACATGCGGTTCAGGAAGTCCTGCTGCGAGTCGCTGACCAGCAGCGCCGACAGCTGGTTAAACCGCGCGCCCTCGAACGAGGCCTCGGTGAGCTTGTCGACCTGGACGCGGAAGGCCTCCTCGTCCTTGCGGGCCTGCTCGCCCGCCGCGCCGGCCTGCGCGAGCTGCGCGTTGGCCTGGTCGAGCGCGGCCTGGTTCTTGTCGCGCGCCTCCTCGGCCCGCAGCAGCTCCTCGTTGAGCTTCGTGGCCTCCTCGGCCAGCTCGTTGTACTTCTTCAGCGCGTCGGAAGCCGTGTTCGGCTGCGCGCCTGCGGGAACGGGCGCCGTGAGGCCCACCGCAGCGGCGGCCACCGCCGTGGCCGCGATCGCCCCGCGCACACCGCGCTTGAGTCGTTGCGACGCCACAGTCGCGTGTCACTCCTAACGGTCTTCGCACCGCCTACCGGTCGGGCGCGCGCACGCGCTGCCACCCGACAGTGGTCACACACTCACGTGGTCCCGGCTCGGCACCCCGACAGGCCGATTCGGCGGTGAACTCGCGTCGCCGTCCAGGCTGGACGACTGCCCGCCGCGAGATCTCGGCTAGGTTACGAAAGGTGAGCCCCCACGTCCACCCGCGGGGTCGGAAAACGCGTTGCGGTTGACCGATTTCCCCGAACGGTCCACCTGTGACCTCGGGGTGTCACCGCACGTGGTGTCAAAAACACGACGCGTGTCACACCCGACCCAACCGGGCGAGGAGGACCGCGGAGGGCACGGGGTGCGCTCCCCGCCGTCGGACGGAGTCGGCCACCGCCCGGTCGGAGGTCACCACGACCACCGGACGGCCCTCCGGCTCGGCCGTCACCAACGCGCGGATCACGTCGTCGGCCAGCACCCCGGGATCGCTGAACAACACCCGCACCCCGCGCGGCGCGCTGGTCGGCACGGCCACCACGCCCGCGCCGTCGAACACCAGCGTCACCTCCGCGCCCGTGCGCGCGGCCAGGACGGCCAGCTGGTGCACCAGCCGGTCGCGCTGGTCGGACAGCGACAGCTCGGGGTAGCCGGTCTTGGTGACGTTGTAGCCGTCCACGATGAGGTGCACGGCGGGCAGCGCCAGCAGCCGGTCCAGCGCCGCCGGGTCCTCCACGCGGCCCACCGCGCCCTGCGCCGCGCTCGCGCCCCGCACGAGGTCCGCCGGACGCGGTCCCGCGCCGCCCAGCGCCAGTTCCCGGCGCAGGCCGTTGACCGCGCCGTCGAGGGTGTCCACCAGCAGCGCCAGCCGGACCTCGTCGGCCTGGCGGGCCTCCTTGGCGGACTGGCGCGCCACCTCGGCGTCGGCCTCGGCCCGCTGCGCCTTGGCCCGCTCGTTCTCCGCGCGCTCGCGTTCCCGGTCCCGCTCGGCGGCCAGCCGGCGCACCTCGGCCTCGGCCTCCGCCCGCACCCGGTCGGACTGGGCCTTGGCCGACTCTGCGGCGTCCTTGGCCTCCCGCAGCCGCACGCCCTGCTCCCGCAACCGCTTGCGCAGCCGTTCCAGCTCGACCTCGGCCTCCTCGCGGATCTTGTCCGCGACCCCGGTCGACTCGGCGCGCTCGGCCCGCAGCCGCTCCATCTCCTGCTCCAGCCGCTCGGCGCGCTGCACGGCGGCGTCCCGTTCGGACCGCAGGTGCGCCTCGGTGGCGCGGCGGGTGACCAACTCGACGTAGTGCGCGGCGATCTCCTCGTTCTGGAGGATCGCCGCCGCGCCGGCGGCCACCGGGTCCGGCGCGGTGGTCTCCAACGCCGCCGGCCGGTTGCGCCGCAACCACTCGACGACGGCCGCCCGGAACGCGGATGAACCCTTCAGCCCGTTGAGCAGGATCGGCGCACCGAGCCGCGCCCGCTTGGTCGGCGCGAACCGCGCGACCGCCCGCAGCTGCTGCGGCACGTCGACTTTGGCCAGGTCACCGAGGGCGTCGGCGCTCAGCTCGGCGAGGCGGACGCGCAAGGGCTCCGGCAGCACCCCCCAGTCCACAGTGGACTCGACGGGCGCGTCCGGCTCTCCGGTGTCTCCGGTGACGGGCTCGTCGGCGGGCGCTATCGGGTCTTGCACCCGTACAGGGTATGGCCACGCCGCCACCGCCACCGACCCCGTGCGGTGTTGGCGCGGCCGACGCGTCCCGGCGGACGCGGGCGGGTTTGTCGTACCCCATCGCTAGGGTGCGCTCCGATGACCACCACCGCCCCCGCCCAGCTGTCGTTCGACGAGTTGGGCACCCCGTTGCGCGACACCACCTTCGTCGTGTTCGACCTGGAGACGACCGGGGGCAGCAACACCGAGGACGCCGTCACCGAGATCGGCGCGGTGAAGGTGCGGGGTGGCGAAGTGCTCGGCACGTTCTCCACCCTGGTCGACCCCGAGCGCGGCATCCCGCCGCAGGTCGTGGCGCTGACCGGCATCACCCAGTTCATGGTGACCGGCGCACCGACGCTGGCGACCGTGCTGCCGGCGTTCCTCGAGTTCGCCGCCGGCGCGGTGCTGGTCGCGCACAACTCGGGCTTCGACGTGGGCTTCATCAAGGCCGCGTGCGAGCGCCACGGCTACCGGTGGCCCAAGCCGACCGTGGTGTGCACGGTGAAGCTGGCCCGCCGGGTCCTGTCCCGCGACGAGGCCCCGAGCTGCCGGCTCTCCGCGCTGGCCCAGCTCTTCAACGTGTCCACGACCCCGAACCACCGGGCCCTGACCGACGCCCAGGCCACCGTCGAGGTCCTGCACCACCTGCTGGAACGCGTAGGCAACCTCGGCGTGCACTCGCTGGAGGAACTCCTCGCCTACCTGCCCGAGGTCACCCCGGAGCAACGCCGCAAGCGCAACCTGGCCGCACACCTGCCATCCGAGCCGGGCGTGTACCTGTTCCGCGGCCCGAACGAGGAGGTCCTCTACGTCGGCACCGCTTCGGACCTCCGGAGACGCGTCCGGCAGTACTTCACCGCGTCCGAGGGCCGTCGGCGCCTGAGGGAGATGGTGGCCCTGGCCGTCCGGGTGGACGGGATCGTGTGCGCCCACTCCCTGGAGGCGGAGGTCCGCGAACTGCGCTTGTTGACCGCCCACAAGCCCGCGTACAACCGCAAGTCCAAGAACCAGGCGGGTTGGTGGTGGCTGACCCTGACCGACGAGGCCTTCCCGAGGTTGTCGTTGGTCCGCACCCCGAGGGAGGGCTCGATCGGCCCTTTCCGGTCAAGACGCCTGGCCGAGATGGCCTTGGACGCCCTCCTGGACGCCGTCCCCCTGCGCTCCTGCTCCCAACGCATCTCAGCCCGAAAGCCGTCAGGCACCCCGTGCGCCCGTTTCGAGATGGGCCGCTGCAAGGCCCCGTGCGCCGGCCGCCAAACCGTCTCGGAGTACGCCCCCGCCGTCACCGCCCTACGCGCGTTGGCAGCCGGCCACGACACCACTCCCCTACGCACGATGGCCACCGGCCTGGACATCCTCTCCGACGTCCACCGCTTCGAGGATGCAGCCACCCACCGCGACCGCCTGGCAGCTCTGATCAGAGCCCTGGACCGAGGCCAACGCCTGGCCGGCCTGGCCGCCCTGCCGCAACTGGTAGCCGCCCGCCCCGACGGAGAAGGCGGCTGGCAATTCGCCGTAGTCCGCCACGGCCGCTTGGCCTCCGCAGGCGTTGCACCCCGAGGCGTCCGCCCCATGCCCGTAGTAGACGCCCTGGTAGCAGCGGCAGAGACGGTCGTCCCCGGCGAAGGCCCACTACACGGCGCACCCCCGGAGGAAACGGCCGTCATCCTCCGCTGGCTGGACCGCCCAGGCACACGCTTGGTCTACTGCGACACCCCTTGGACCTCCCCCGCCCACGCCGCCGCCTCCTGGCGCACGTGGGTGGAACGCGCGGAAGCCGGCCGAGATCTCTACCGCCCACCGGCCCACTAGCATGTGGACCACCGTCGATTGACCCAGGAGGACCGCCGTGATCACCGCGATCGTGTTGATCCAGGCCGCCGCCGACACCATCCCGGACGCGGCACAGGCGATCGCCGACATCGAAGGCGTCACGGAGGTCTACTCGTGCGCCGGCGACGTGGACCTGATCGCCCTGGTGAAGGTCGCCCGCCACGAGGACCTGGCGGACCTGGTACCGGGCCGCATCTCGAAGGTGCCGGGCGTGCTGAACACGGACACCCACATCTCGTTCCGGTCGTACTCGAAGCGTGACACCGAGGCCGCTTTCGAAGTCGGCCTCGAAGACGCCTAGAGCACCCACCCGCCACCGCTTTTCGGCGCGCGCAGCGCGGTCTTTGCGCGCGCGGAGCGCGCGGTAGGTGTTACCTACAAGTGGAGGGCCTCGGTTCCCCCACCGTATGGCCTGCCCGAAG
>NZ_JBBEGC010000211.1:0-7596 GCF_037401995.1 Saccharothrix sp. CCNWYY140 | reverse complement strand
GGGATCCGGTCGTCCTCGACGATGATGTACGGCCACGTCGACCACCCCGGCCACTGGCTGGGCCACCTGCGCACCCTCGCGGCCCTGCAAGACCGCACCGGCGGCCTGACCGAATTCGTCGGCCTGCCCTTCGTGCACCGCAACGCGCCGATCTACCTGGCGGGCGTGGCACGGCCGGGTCCGACCCGACGGGACAACCGGGCGGTGCACGCGTTCGCGCGGCTGGCGTTGCACGGGCGGATCGACAACATCCAGTGCTCCTGGGTCAAGCTCGGCGACGAGGGCACCGCGGAGGTACTGCGCGGGGGTGCCAACGACCTGGGCGGGACGCTGATGGAAGAGACGATCAGCCGCATGGCCGGCTCCGAACACGGCTCCTCTCGCACCGTCCAACAGCTGCACACCACCGCGGCAATGGCAGGACGTCCCGCACGGGAACGCACCACGACATACGGATTTCCCGTCAACAGGGCAACCCAAGAGATGCCGGTATGAGCCCTGAGCGGAAAGATTGTTGAACCTGGTCGACTCAACTCGATCAGAGCGCACGGCAACGAGGTCGTGCGGAAGTACGGGGGAGTGGAGCATGGGAGAGACGACGACATCGAGAGCGCGTCCGGACCTGGACGAGACCGGGGTCCGCGCGGTCATCGACGGCATCGGGCGCGCGTGGGCGGACAACGACGCCGACGCGTTCGCCGACGCCTACACGCAGGACGCGACGATGGTCCTGTCGGGCGACCGGTTCCTGCGCGGTCGTGAGGTGATCCGCACGGTGGTGCGGCAACAGTTCGCCACCGCGCACCGCGGGACCACGCTGCTCCAGGACGTGGTGGACCTGAGGTTCCTGGGTCCGGGAGCCGCGGTCGCCACGACCGAGGGCGGGGTGCTCGCGCCCGGCGAGGCGCAACCGGCGGCGGAACGGGCGATCCGGGCCACGTGGGTGCTGGTGGACGACGGCGGGCAGTGGCGGATCACCGCCTACCAGAACACCAGGATGGCCGACGAAACGCTGCCCGGTGCGTGACCGCGCGCCCGGCGCGGTGGATCTCGTGGTCCCGGTGAAGGGCTTGGCGCGGGCCAAGACCAGGCTCGCGGACGCGGCCGGCGACCCGGCCGTGCGCGCTGCCCTGGCGCTCGCGTTCGCGCTCGACACCGTCGCCGCCGCCACGGCCGCGACCCGGGTCCGACGAGTGCTCGTGGTGACGTCGGACCCCGCGGTCGTGGCGGAGGTGACCGCGCTGGGCGTGCCGGCCGTCCCCGATCCGGGGACCGGTCTGAACGCGGCGGTCCGGGCCGGCGCGGAGGTCGTGCGCCGCCAGGACCCGGCCGCCGCGGTCGGCGTGCTGCCGGCGGACCTGCCCGCCCTGCGACCGGCCGAGCTGTCGGCGGCGGTCGCGGCGGCGGCGGGCCGGCGGGCCTTCTGCGCCGACCGGCCGGGCACCGGCACGACGTTGCTGCTCGCCGCCCCCGGCGCGGACCTGTGGCCTCGACTCGGCACCGGCTCGGCCCGCGCGCACGAGGACGGCGGCGCGGTCGCGTTGACCGGTGCCTGGCCATCACTGCGGTGCGATGTGGACACCGCGGAGGACCTGAGACTCGCGACCGCCCTCGGTCTGGGGCCGCGCAGCGCGGCCCTGGTCGCGGCCGGCGCTTGAGGTGGTGCTGGACGCACCTGGAGGAAGTTGTGCCCGCTGTGGAAGTCGGTGTCGCGTTGCCGGTGCGGGAGTCGGCGATGCTGGGACACCGCGACGCGAGTCCGTTGACGGACAAGGCGAAACAGGTCGAGGAACTGGGTTACGACTCGGTGTGGGTGGGGGACTCGTTCGTCGCCCGCCACCGGCTGGAGCCGCTGACCCTCCTCGCCGCGATCACGATGGTGACCGAGCGCGTGTCGGTCGGGACGGCGGCGCTCACCGCGTCGCTGCGCGACCCGCTGGCGCTGGCGCACACCGTTGCCACGCTCGACCAGCTCGCGGTCGGCAGGCTGCGCTTGGGCCTCGGGGTGGGTGCGCCGCTGCCGGTGGCCGAGGAGCACGCGGCGGTGACGATGTCCTACCGCGAACGGGTCGACCGGGTCGACGAGGCGGTGCGGCTGTGGAAGCGGTCGTGGCGCGGCGAGCGGGGCGAGCTGGTCGGCCGGTACGCGGACCTGACCGGGTTGCGCGACCAGTCGCCGCCGTTCACCCCGGGCGGACCGCCGGTGTGGATGGCGAGCAACGGCAAGCCCGGTGCGGTGGCCCGCGCGGGCGCGCTGTACGACGGGTGGTTGCCGGTGCGCATCGACCCCGACGAGTACCACCGGTCGTGGCAGGACATCCGCGCCGCCGCGACGGCCGCGGGCCGCGACCCCGACACCATCACCCCGGCGCTCTACGTCACGGCGTTCATCGACGAGGACGACGACGCGGCGCGGGCGGGGCTGGAGGCGTACACCCACCGCTACAACAACCTCCCGCTCGCGCCGATGACCGACTACCAGCTCTACTTCGGCGGGTCGGCGGCGCGGTTCACCCGCTGGCTGGGCGAGTACGTCGACGCCGGCGCGCGGCACGTGGTGCTGCGCATGGGGTCCTTCGACGACTACGACCACCACGTGCGCGTCATCGCCGACGAGGTCGTGCCCGCGCTGCACGAGTCGGTCCCGGTGTGAGGTGACGGGGATGCGGTTCGACGACAGGGTCGTCCTGGTCACCGGCGGCGGGACGGGGATCGGGCGGGCGACCGCGCGGGCGTTCGCGGCGCGGGGCGCGACCGTCGTGGTGGCGGGCATCGACGAGGAACCGTTGCGGGAGGCGGTGCGGACCATCGCGGACGAGGGCGGTCACGCCGCCCACATCCGGGTCGACGTGACCGACGAGGACCAGGTGCGGCACATGGTGCAGTCCACTGTGGACCGCCACGGGCGGCTGGACGTCGCGTTCAACAACGCGGGCGTCATGGTCGTCGGGCGGGTCGCGGAGCTGGACGGGGACCAGTGGGCGACCGCGCTGTCCATCGCCACCGGCACGTGGCTGTCGATGAAGCACGAGATCGCCCACATGCGCGCGAACGGCGGTGGCGTGATCGTGAACATGTCGTCGATCGTCGGGCCGCACCGCCGCATTCCCGGCACCGGCGCGTACGCGGCGGCCAAGGCCGCGATCACCGCGCTGAGCCGGACGGCGGCGTTGGAGCACATCGGCGACGGCATCCGGGTGGCCACGGTGAGCCCCGGCCCGATCGCGACGCCGCTGTCGCTGATCCGCGGCGAGACCCCGGCGCAGCAGGCGGCCCGGTTGGCGGGCGCGTTGCCGATCGGCCGGGCGGGGACGGTGGAGGAGGTGGCGGACGCGGTGCTGTGGCTGGCCTCGCCGGACGCCGCGTTCGCGGTGGGCACGGACATCGTGCTCGACGGCGGTGCGACCGCGTGACACGGCGGGTGGTGCCACCGCGTGAGGCGGGCGGGTGCCACCGCGTGAAGCGTGCGGGGGTGTCGGCTCGTGAGGCGTGCGGCGGTGCCACTGCGTGAGGCGTGAGGTGGTGTCGGCGCGTGAGGCGGGCCGGGCGTCGGCGGGTGAGGACGGAAGGGCGGAGGGGGAGACGTGATCCTGGTGGCGGGTGCGACCGGTGTGGTCGGTCGGGAGGTTGTGCGGCAGTTGGTCGCGCGTGGGGAGAAGGTGCGCGCGCTGGTGCGGCGGCGGGACCCGGCGTTGGGTGACGGGGTGGAGGTGGCGGTCGGCGACCTCGGGCACCCGCGGGCGCTGGAGGTCGCGATGTCCGGGGTGGACGCGGTGTTCGCCCTGACCGGCGGTGGTCCCGAGACGCCGCTGCACGACGCGAACCTGGTCGTGGCGGCGGCCGGTGCCGGGGTGCGGCACGTGGTCAAGCTGTCGATCATCGGCGCGGAGTACGGCTTCGACGACCTGGTGAGCACGTGGCACCTCGCGGGCGAACGCGTGGTCCGGCAGGTCGGCGCGCGGCCCGGCGGTCCGACGTGGACGTTCCTGCGCCCCGGCGAGTTCGGCTCCAACGCCCGGCTGTGGGCGGGTCCGGTCGCGGCCTCGGACACGGTGTTCTGGGCGCAGGTCGAGCCGCGCGTGGCCGTGATCGACCCGCGGGACGTGGCGGAGTTGGCCGTCCTCGCGCTCACCACGCCGGGCCACGAGGGACGGACCTACCGCATCAGCGGTCCCGAGGCGCTGTCCGTCGCGGAGCGGGTCGACCGGCTGGCCGCGCAGCTCGGCAGACCGCTGCGGCTGGTGGACGTGCCGGTGGCCGACGTCGTCGGCGCGGCGGCCCGCGCCGGGCGGCAGCCGCTGGTGGTCGAGACGACGCTGGGCAACCTCGGGCGCCCGGAGTTCCAGGAGGTCGCCGCGCGGGTCCTGCCCACGTTCGAACAGCTCGTCGGCAGGCCGCCGCGCACCTTCGACGACTGGGTGGCCGATCACCTCGACACCTTTCGGCCGCACCCGCGTCCGCAGTGATCGGGAATCATCGCGAATTCCCGCGAAGTCGCCTGCGCGGCGACGCCGGCGAGTATGGTCCGGGGCAACTCGGTGAAAAGGGGGAGTCTCATGTCGGAAGGGCCTGCATTAACACCCGGAGCACCGGCCGGTGTGCTCGTCGACGGTGATCGGAAAAAGATCGATCAAGGTCCGGTCACCGCCCACGACCAGCAGTACCTCGACCTGGTCACGGGTATGAACCAGCGCTGGAAAGGCGCACCGGAAACGGTGTGGGTGGTCGGTTCCGCGAAACAGGTCGAGGCCGTCGTGCAGGACGCCGTGAACCGCGGGAAAAGGCTGACCGTGCGTTCCGGCGGGCACTGCTTCGAGGACTTCGTGTACAACTCGGACGTGCAGGTCGTGATCGACGTGTCGGAGTTGAACGCGATCTACTACGACCCGGCGCACAACGCGATCGCGGTCGAGTCCGGCGCCACCGTGCTGGAGGTCTACGAGACGCTCTACAAGAAGTGGGGCGTGACCGTGCCGGCCGGTTTCTGCCACTCCGTGGGCGTGGGCGGACTGGTCAGCGGCGGCGGGTGGGGCCTGCTGGTGCGCCGGGACGGCCTCGTGGTCGACCACTTGTACGGCGTCGAGGTGGTCGTCGTGGACGACTCCGGCAAGGCGCGCACGGTGGTCGCCACGCGCGACGAGCACGACCCGAACCGCGAGCTGTGGTGGGCGCACACCGGCGGTGGCGGCGGCAGCTTCGGCGTGATCACCCGCTACCTGTTCCGCACGCCGGGCGCCTACGGCCGCGACCCGCGCGAGCTGCTGCCCCGCCCGCCGGCCGAGGTGTACCTCAGCGCGGTGGCGTGGCCGTGGGCGGAGGTGGACCGCGACGAGTTCTTCCGGCTCGTGCACAACTACGGCGCCTGGCACGTCGCCAACCGCGCCCCGGACAACCCCAACCGCGCCATCTCCAGCCTGCTCGGGCTCAACCACGTCTCCAACGGCTTCCTCGGCCTGGTCACCCAGATCGACGCGAACCTCCCCGACGCCGACGCGCTGCTGGACGACTACCTGGCCTTCATCGGCGACGGCATCCGCGTCGCGCCCGGCCCGCTCACCACGCCGATGGGCGAGATCAACGCCATGCCGCAGTTCGCCACACGCACCCGCATGCCGTGGCTCCAGGCGACCCGCTTCCTCGGGGCCACCAACGTGGCGATCAACGACCCGACCATGCGCGCGGAGTTCAAGTCCGCCTACATGGTGGGGGAGTACCCGGAAGCCCACCTCGCCGCCCTGCACAAGCACTTGACGCGCACCGACATCGTCAACCCCAACGTCAGCGTCGGCGTGACCCCGTACGGCGGGCAGGCCGGTGCCGTCGCCCCGTCCGACACCGCCGCGGTGCACCGGGGCGCGGCGTTCAAGATGCTGTGGTCGGCCTACTGGAACAACCCGGCCGAGGACGAGAAGTACGTGGCCTGGGCGCGGGAGAGCTACCAGGAGACCTATCAGGACACCGGCGGCGTCCCGGTGCCGAACGACGTGACCGACGGCTGTTACGTGAACTACGCCGACATCGACCTGGACGACCCGGCCCTGAACACGTCCGGTGTTTCGTCACAGGTCTTGTACCACAAGGAGAACTACCCGCGCTTGCAGCAGGTGAAGCTGCGCTACGACCCGACCGACTTCTTCCGCCACGGCCAATCCGTGCGCCTGCCCTGACCGTCCTTCGCGGGGGCGGCCCCGAGCCGCTCCCGCTGGGCTGGGGTGAACAGCTTGTGGACCACCAGCGCGGCCACCGTGAACGCTACCGCCGGCGCTACGACTGTGGCCGTTAGGCCCATTGGGCCGGTGGTGAAGAGCACCAGTACTGCGAGCACTGCCCCGATCGAGGCGGTTAGTAGTGGGCGTTGGGCGCCGAATGCGCGAAGGAGCAGCCAGCCCAGCAGCCAGACGACGACGGGGTACAGGGCGATCGCTGCTAGGAGTGTCCCCCAGCCGCAGTCCTGGCCGTACGACCCGCACACGGCCCGTCCGCCTGCCGCGAACAACGCCAGGGTGCCTACGGCGGTCAAGGAACCGGCCAGTGCTGCGGGGAGAACGTGCTGCTTGTGCATGTCGAGGATCATCCCAGACGACGTACCCCTGGTGGTTGAGGCGGGTATTTTGGTGGCATGGCAACGGTTTCCGCGCTGATGGCTTACCCCGTCAAGGGATGTGCAGGGGTTGCTTTGGAGCGCTCCGAGGTGTGGACGACCGGTTTGGCCCACGACCGGTTGTTCGCGGTGGTCGGGTCGGATGGGGCCTGCTTGTGGCAGGGCGAGACTCCGAGGTTGGCTGCGGTTCGGGTTCGGGTGCTGGATGGGGGCGCGAGGGTGGCGTTGAGTGCGTCCGGCGCTGGGGAGGTGGTGTGGGACGTGGTGACGGAGGGTGCTGTCCGGCCGGTGGAGGTGGAGAAGTGGCCGGGGGGTGGAGTGGATCAGGGGGAGGATGTGGCGGGGTGGCTGTCGGAGGTGCTGGGCAGGGCGGTGCGGTTGGTGCGGGAGCCTGATCGGGCTGGTCGTGCGCGGGGGGATGCGGATCCTACTGCGGTGCACGTTCTGTCGGTGTCCTCTTTGGAGGGGTTGAACGCGCGGATTGTGGCGCGGGGGGAGGAGCCGTTGCCTATGGATCGGTTTCGGCCGAATGTTGTGGTGAGTGGGTGGCCGGAGCCGCATACCGAGGATCGGGTGCGGCGGATGGGGATCGGTGGGGCTGAGATCGGGTTTGGGGAGTTGGCTATTCGGTGTGTGGTTACCCGGGTTGATCAGTCGAGTGGGGTGCGGATGGGGCTGGAGCCTTTGCGGACGTTGGCTGAGTATCGGCGGGAGCCCGATGGGGTTAGTTTTGGGTTGAAGGCGGCGGTGTTGATGCCGGGTGAGATCGCGGTTGGTGATGCCGTCACGGTCACCGAGTGGCAGTGACCGGTTTTGGTGCGCGGAGCGCGTTCGAGCTTGCGAGCGCGGAGCGCGTTGCGTTTGGACCCGCGAAGCGTGGATTTGGGGAGTGGAGCGTTCCGTTCAAAGATTAAAAGCGCCTCGCCGGCGGGCAGGCCGCCAAGGATGACACAACTACAAGGGCGGGGGCTTCTTGCTTGTGCCATCCCCGTATG
>NZ_JBBEGC010000210.1:0-7606 GCF_037401995.1 Saccharothrix sp. CCNWYY140 | reverse complement strand
TATGGCCTGGCAAAGCCAACCACACTTTCCAGGGGTTGCCGCTAAAAATTTTGCTCGTCCCTCACAAAATTTTCGGCCGCAACCCCTGGAAAGTGCGGTAGCCCTTCGGGCAGGCCATACGGGGATGACGGAAAAGCCCAGGAGGGAGGTTTGCTGCGCTAGCCCAAAGGAAAAGCGCGCGCTCTTTGGGTGGGAGGCGCTAAGGGCGGCGGGCTCGGGTTTCTGCCAGGGCGCCGGAGATCACCAAGAACGCGGTGGCTATGGCGGCTGCTGTTACGGTTTGAGTTGGGGAGTCGTTGAGCCACAGCATGACCAGGGTTGTCTCTACCGCCACTGCCAGCCAGACCAGCAGGGTTGCCTTTCGGTCCCTGCCTGCGATTCGGGCGTACAAGAGCAGCTGCGCCAACGCCAGCAGGGTTCCGGTCAGGGCGAATATCCACAGCGGCAGTGCGCTGTCCACATAGGACTTCCCGCCGATCAACCTGGTTGCTGTGGGGCCGAACACGGCAGCTCCGAGGACTACCGCGCTGTCCAGTGCGGCGCACACGAGGAGGGCGGTTCGGAGTGCTTGGCCGCTGCCCTCCTGGCGGGCCAGTCTGGGCAGCAAGGTCACTGCGATTGCGTGTGGGAGCCAGTAGGCGATCTTTGTCAGGACCGCGCCTACCGCGTATTCGCCGGATTCGGTGGCGGGCAAGACGTGTCGGGCCAGCAGCAAGTCCAAGTTCACCAGGACCACTACGGCGAGCAAGGCCTGGCCGGCGTGCAGCACCTCTCGGACGTCCGCCCTGGCGAAACGGGACGGTCCTGGGCGTCCGCAGGTCAGCCAGCCGATGGTCGTGGAGGCCACCGTTCCGAGGGCTGCGCCTGCGAGGGTGCCGGTGGTGGTTCCTGTCCATGCCAGTGCGGTCAGGGCTCCGCCTACTCGGCCCACGGCCTCCAGGGCGACCAGCGCGCCGAAGAGTGCGTATCGTCGGTCGCCCTGGAGCAAGCCGTGCCACAGGCCGTTCAACGTCAGAGGGCCTACGCACAGTGCGAGCCACACGACGGCACCGATGTCCGGCACGCGCAGCAGCGGCACGGCGATCGGTACGGCCAGAGCGGCCACGGCCGTTACGGCGGCGGCGACTGCCAGGCCCAAGCCCACGACCGGACGTCGAGAACGGTCCGGGTCTGCGGCGATCTTGAGGGCCACATGGGTTTGCAAGCCCATCGCTGGGACGGCACCGACCAGGAGGACAGCCAGCAGAGCGCCCAGTTCGCCGAATGCGGCCGGGTTCAGCACCCTCGCTGCTACCACGGTGAGCACGTAGCCCGAAGCGTTGGCGGTCATCACGCCGGCGGTGATGGCGAGGGTTTGGCCGCGGGCGGGCGAGCTGACGGCCACGGCGGACCTCCGGGGTCAGCGAACGGTGAGGTTTGCACTGTAGCCGCGACTGGGGGTGGTGAGAACCCTTGACACAGCGGCTGATTCTTCCCTTGTGGTCTGTGGTGCTTGCGCTGGCCGTCCTGTTTCCCTTGCTGGGGCCGGGGTTTGTGCTGTCCTACGACATGGTGTTCGCGCCTCAGCAGAGCCTTTTGCCGGACAGTCTTGGGATGGGCACCACGCCTCCGCGGTCGGTGCCGGCCGATGCCGTGGTGGCACTGCTCACATCCGTCCTGCCGGGCGATGTGGTGCAGAAACTCCTGCTGGTAACGGCTTTGGTCCTCGGGCCGTGGGGGGCGGGGAGGCTGGTGCCGACCCAGTTGACCAGTACTCGGTTGGTTGCGGCGACGGTGTACGGGTGGACGCCTTACGTCGCTGAGCGGCTGTTCATGGGCCATTGGCCTTATCTGCTGGCCTATGCGTGTCTGCCGTGGGTGGCGGCGGCTGGGTTGGCGGTGCGGAGTGGGGAGCGGAAGTCGTTGGCGCGGCTGGTGTTGTGGGTGGCGCCTGCCGTGTTGACGCCGACCGGTGGGCTGCTCGCCGTTGGTACTGCGCTGGCTGCGGCCGGGTGGCGGAAGGCGCATGTGGTGACGCCGGCGCTGTTGGTGCTCAACTTGCCTTGGCTGGTGCCTTCCTTGCTCCGCTCGGGTGCTGTGCTCTCTGCGCCGGAGGCCGTGGAGCTGTTCGCTGCCAAGGGGGAGAACTGGGCGGGCGCGGTGGTGGCCGTGTTGGGGTTGGGTGGGTTTTGGAACGCTGATGTGGTGCCGGCTAGTCGCGGCCTTCCGCTGGTTCCGGTGTTGACGCTGGCCGTGGCGGCGGCTGCCCTGGTGAGTTTTCCTGCCCTGGTTCGTCGAACGGGTGGGCTGGTGGCGTTGGGTGGGGTGGGGCTGGGCTTCGCCTTGCTCGCGCACTTGCCGTTCGGGGAAGTGCTGCTGGAGTGGGCGGTCAGTACCGTTCCTGGTGCGGCGTTGTTGCGGGATGCGCAGAAGTGGGTTGCGTGGTGGGCGCTTCCGCTGGCGCTCGGGTTCGCGCTCACGGTGGAAGCGGTGGGCCGGCGTGGGCGGGTGATACCTGCGGTGGCCATCGCGTTGCCGCTGGTCACGATGCCGGATCTGGCCTGGGCGGGGTGGGGGCGGCTTGACACCGTGCAGTACCCCGCCGACTGGGCTGTGGTGCGTGAAGTGTTGGCTTCTGACCCGCATCCCGGTGATGTGCTCGCCTTGCCGTTGGGGGCGTTCCGCCGCTTCGAGTGGAACGGGAACCGCACGCAGCTCGACCCCGCGCCCCGCGTGCTGCCGCGCACGACGGTCGTGGACGACACGGTGTACGTCGACGGGATTCCGGTGCCGGGTGAGGACACTCGACTACCTGAGGTTCGGGACGCCTTGCGAGATAAAGATCTTGGGCGGGTCGGCATCGGCTGGGTCCTGGTCGAGCACGGCACACCCGGCGAAGTGGCCGACACCGACGATCTGACCGAGGTTTTCCGCGGTCCCTGGCTGACGCTCTACCGCGTGCCCGGGGACATCGTGGCCACCGTGCCGACGTCCACCGCGCCCATCTTGGCGGGAAACCTTGCGGCGCTGGCACTTTTGGCCGGATGTGTGTTGTGGCAACGGTTACCGACCGGTAGATTGTGGTTCCACCGATGCGAGGAGTGACTCGTGGGCAAGATCGTCGCAGCAGTCGTCGTGATCCTGGCGGGCATCGCCCTGGCGACCGGCGGCACCGTGGCGCTGGTCGGCGTCGCGAACCCCGACCGGAGCATCGACCTTGACCACGCGCCGGCCGCGAACGGCGCGGGTGGCGTGGTCGACTACGGCACCACCAAGCGCTAGGCGTGCACACCGCGACGTTGGGCCGGTCGGTCAAGCTGTTCCGCGCGTTCCGCAACGAGCAGACCGACCGGGACACGTTCTACCGGACGCTCGCGCAGGACTCGGCGGACCAGGTCGAGTCGTTCACCCCGTTGTCCGGCAAGGTTTTGCTGGACGTAGGAGGCGGACCGGGCTACTTCTCGGAGGCCTTCCGCGCCAAAGGTGCCCGGTACGTGGGGCTGGACCCCGACGTGGGTGAGCTGTCGGCGCGCGGCACCCCGGGCCAGGACATGGTGCGCGCCAGCGGGACCAACCTCCCGGTGCGCACGGGATCCGTGGACGTCTGCTACTCGTCCAACGTGCTGGAGCACGTCTCGCAGCCGCACGACATGCTGTCCGAGATGGTCCGCGTGACCAAGCCCGGCGGGACGGTGTTCCTGTCCTTCACGCCGTGGCTCTCACCGTGGGGCGGTCACGAAACCTCGCCGTGGCACTACCTCGGCGGCCACTACGCCGCCCGCCGCTTCGCCGCGAAGACCGGCGCGGAACCCAAGAACCGCTTCGGCACCAGCCTGTTCGCGTTCTCCTTCGGTGCGGCCCTCGCCTGGGCCAGGCAGCGGGAGGACGCCACCCTGGTCCGCGCGTTCCCCCGCTACCACCCGTCGTGGGCGAGCTGGGTCGCGCACGTCCCGGGCCTGCGTGAAGTCGCGAGCTGGAACGCCGTTCTGGTGCTGCGCAAGGAGTCCTGAAAGGGGGCGGGACGGCGAAGGTCCCGCCCCCTCGTCGGGTCAGACCCCGACGGGTTGCTGCACGCGGGTCGCCGCGCCGCCGCCGTTGCGCATGTGCCGTCCGGGCCTGTCGGTCGCCAGCAACACCAACGACACCGCGATCAGCACACCGCCCACGACGTAGAGCACGGTCGGCAACGTCGTGATGACGAACAGCTTGCCCAGGTTCTCCTCGGATTCCTTGACGTTCGCCGTCACGGTCTCCTCGGTCATCTTCAGCGTCCCCTCGAACACCGTGGTCGCGGGACCGGTGGCGGGGCGCAGCTCCTGCTTGACCTGCTCGCTGCCGTTGACCACCTTGCCGGTCACCGGCTCGACCCAGAACGTCCGCACCACCTCGTAGTGCAGCGCGGCCTTGACCGTGGGCACGCCGGGCTGCCCGACCAGCGACCCGGGCACCTCCCGTTCGTCGACCTTGGTGGACGGGATCTCCTGCACGAACTTGTACACCGGCAGGTCCTTGACGGTCTCCTCGCCGACGTACCGGGCGTCGCGCGCCTGCCGCACGGTCCCGTCGTACCACCGGTAGGTCTGCTTCTCCGTGCCGAACGGGAACTTGAAGCTCAGCCCCGGCTGCTGCGCCTCACCGCGGTCGGCCTTGACCCGCTTGCCGGTCTCCTTCTCGTAGTACTGGTTCTCGCACGGCGTCACCATCTCGCCGCTGTGCCGGTCCAGGCACAGGGAACGCACGCCGGCGTTCACCGTCAGACCGTCCTTGTCGGACACCAGCTTGGACGCCTCGACCCACACGGTGACGTCGCCGTCGCGGGCGACCTCCTCCGCCTTCAGGTCGCCGGTGACCTTCCGGGTCGACGTGAGGCTGAGGTCCCGCCGGATCTCGGGCACGGCCCGGTCCCCCTGCGGCACGTACACGAGCGCGGTGATGCGGTCGCCCTTGGCCACCGACATGGTGTCGATGTCGTGCGGCGCCCTGGCGAGCTTCGGGTACGCGTACACGCTCAGCATCAAGCCGGCGACCACGGCGAACACCCCCAGGCCCAGCAGGGCGAAGGTGACGTAGCGACGCAACTGTCCTCCTCCAACGTTCACGGCCGACGCGGCGGCCGAGGTCTGGTTCCGGCGACGTGGTCCACCACGACCCCGTGCAGCCGTTCGGCGGCGCTCGCCGCGCGCACGGCGACGTCCCGTGCACCCGCGGCGCGCAGCGCCACCAGCAGGTCCGCGGGCCGGCACTGCTCTACCAGCGCCCACCCGTCACCCACGCGCGCACCCGGCCACCGCAAGGGCGGTGTCGGTCCGGGCGCGAAGGTCGCGACGGTCGCTTCGGGCATCCCGGGCAGCCAGCCGCCGGTCTCCGCACCGGACAGCAGGTCGGCGGCCAGCGCGGTGAAGCGGGCGCCCGAGTCGTCCCAGGAGAACCGGGAAGCCCAGGCGCGGCACCGGTCCGCGACCTCGGCGGCGTAGGCCGGGTCGACCAGGTCTTTGAGCACACCGTGCAGCGCTTCGGTGACGTCCTCGCCGACCGGCACGAGCCAGCCGGTCTCGCCCTGCCGCACCGAGTCGCGCAGGCCGTCGACGTCGTGGCACAACGTGGGCACACCGTGCCCGGCGGCCTCCACGACCGCCAGGCCCCACCCTTCGCCGTCGGACAGCGTCACATTGATCCAGGACGCCGCCAGCAGCGCGGACTTCTCCGCCTCGGGCACATGCCCGTGCACCACCACGGCCCCGCCACAGCGCCGCGCCCGTTCCCTCAGCGCGCTTTCTTCCGGCCCACCACCGACAACATGCAACCGCAGACCCGGCACCCGCGACCGCAACGCGTCCACGGCATCGATCAACCGGTCCACCCGCTTCTGCGGCACCAGCCGCCCCAGACAGACCACCGTAGCCTCAGCCGCGCGACCGGGAAGATCGTGCGGGACAGGGGAAGAGCCGTTGGGGACCACGTGGACCGCACCTCGCCAGCGCAGCCGGGACCGCATGGCGTCCACAGTGGACGTCGATACGGCCACCGTCGCCGCCGACCGATAGACCCGCCGTGCCGCCGGCCCTTCCAGCCACTGACCGATCGCCGCCAGCCACGGCGGGAAGTGCACCTTGAACTGGCCGTCGTGGACGTGGTGCAACACCTGCACGACCCGCGCGCGCCGACCGACCGCGAGCGGGCTGAAGAACGGAATCCCGTTCTGGCAGTCCACAACGAGATCAATACGCCGCCGATTCACCCACAACCACAGCAACGCCCACGGGTAGACCGTCCACCGCCCACCCCGCCGCACAGTCCGGAACACACCCGACTCGGACGCAGCCTGACCACGATCCCGAGCGGTCAGAAACGTGACCGACGCACCAGCTCGCACAAACGCCTCGGCAATGCGCACCGCGTACACCTCGGCCCCGCCCGCAGCGGAATGCCCCAGGTCACGCCAGTTCACCACCACCACCCGCGCGCCGCGCACTACGCCGCCTCCGCGACCGGCACCGGCCGCCACACCGGACGCACCTCACCGTCCAGCACCGCCCGAACCCGCCGCAGATCGGTGAAGCTGCGCACCCCATGCCGCAACGGCGCGAACGTCGAGCCCGGCACATCGATCCACCGCACCGGCACCTCTTCGATCACAGCCCCAAGCCGCTGAGCCCGCGCCAACACCTCCACGTCAAAGCTGAACCCAGTGGTCCGCAACGGCTCGAACACCGCCCGCGCCACCTCAGCGGTGAAGAACTTGAAGCCACACTGGGTGTCCCCGATCCCAGGCACGATCGGCGCCACAGCACGCCGAAACGCCCAAGCCCCAACCTGCCGAACCACGCTGTGCCGAGCCTTCACATCCGACCGAGGATGCGCCCGCGACCCAACAACAACATCAACCCCGCCCCGCAACCGCCGCAACACCCCCGGCACCGCATCCACCCCAGCGGCAAGGTCGGCATCACAAAACCCCACAAACCGCCCCCGCGCCGCCAACACCCCAGCCCGAACAGCGGCCCCTTTGCCACGATCCGGACAGTGCACAAGCCGCACAGCCCCAGCGGCCCCCAAGTGCTCCCGAACGACGTCGACAGTCCCATCGGTGCTCGCGTTGTCCACCACAACGATCTCCGCCGCCGTCCCGGCCAACACCATGCCCAACCCGAGCAGACTCGCGCCCAGTCGCCGTTCCTCGTTGTAGACGGGGACCACGACGGTCAGTTCGACGCCCAGATGGCGCATCGGCTCGCTCCTCAACGCTGAGACGCAGGTCACACCGCCCGAAAGTTACTCAACGGTAAAACCGACGAGTCACCGACAAAATGTGATCGGGGCCACACCCCAACCCCGGCACCCCCTGCGAGGCACGTCACAGGCCGTTCAGTCGCACTCAGATACGTGCAAACGGTCCAACAGGACAACCAACATTGTCCCCAGGGATAAACACCACCCCCACCTTTACGCACCCCCGCACAGCCCCACCCCAGGACACAGCGGACACAGCGGGCACAGCCGGTGTTGATCCACACGCAGCTCGTCACCCCCACCCAACCGCACGCGCGCCAGGCTTTTCACGAAGCTGCCGCACGGCACACCTCTGCCTGGGCTTCTTGCTTGTGTCATCCCCGTATGGCCTGCCCGA
>NZ_JBBEGC010000209.1:0-7712 GCF_037401995.1 Saccharothrix sp. CCNWYY140 | reverse complement strand
AAACCGACGCCCTTCCACCCCCGGGGGCCTGCCGCGCGGCGAGCGCCGCTTTTAATCTTTTGATCTTGAGAGCGCGCAGCGCGTCCCAAGAGCGCGAAGCGCATCGATCCCGAAGCTCATAAAGCGTGAGGCCGCATCCATGCGGGGTCAGTAGGAATCTGGGGGTCGTGCCCCCATGTGCGGCCGTCCGAAGCATGTCAGGTTGTGCAGCGTGATCCCGTCCGCCTTAGACGCGCTCCCCGCCTCCTGGTGGCGAGGTGGAGTGCGAGGGACTTCCCCCGAACTGGTCGCCCCGCGTGGGCGGCCGGCATGGGCCGCGTTCGTGGAACGCGCCACCGCGACCGCGGCCCATGCCAACTTCGGTGGTGGTGACTGGCTGGACGCCTTCGCGTTCGCTCTCCGCCCCCTCGTCCGCGGGGCGTTGGCGCTCGACCCCCGCCTGGCCTCGGACGCCGCCTTCGCCCGGGACCTCGGCCACCGGCTGGCCCGGATCGCCGCCCGGACCCTCGTCCTGGAGCTCAACCTCAAGCGCCTCGCGCAGGAGCTCGACGGGCCGACCCCCCAAGCCCGGTTCGTGCACTTCGTCGAGACCGTGAACCTGTCCGACGTCCTCAAGCGCTACCCGGTCCTGGCGAGGCTCCTCGGCCAGACCTGCCTGCACGCCGCCCAAGCCCACCGCGAGCTGCTGGACCGGCTCGCCCAGGACCGGTTGGACATCGTCCGCTCCCTCCTCCACAACCAGGACCCCGGCCCGGTCCGCGGCATCGAAGCCAAGGGCGACATGCACCAACGCGGCCGTGCGGTCGCGGTGGTGACGTTCGCCGATGGCCGCAAGGTCGTCTACAAGCCCCGCCCCGTGGCACTGCACCAAGCGTTCAGCGGGCTGCTCGGCTGGTTCGACGGCCACACCGGACTGGACCTGCGCACCCCGGCCGTGGTCGCCCGCCCCACGCACGGGTGGCTGGAGTTCGTCGAGCACAAGGCGTGCGCGGACGTCGAGGGCGTCGGGAGGTTCTACCACCGCCTGGGCGCGCTGCTCGCCCTGCTCTACGCCGTCGACGGCACCGACATGCACTTCGAGAACCTGATCGCCCACGGCGACCAGCCCGTCCTCATCGACGTCGAGACCCTGTTCCACCCGACCGTCGGCATCCCGGCGGACCCGGCGATGCGCGCGCTGGCGCGGTCGGTGCACCGGACCGCCGTCCTGCCGCGCGTGCTGCTCGGCGAGCACGGAGCGCTGGACATCGGCGGTGTCGGGGGCGACCAGAACTCGGCCGCCACCGGCGTGACCTGGCAGCACCCGGCGACCGACCGGATGCGCCTGGTCCGCCGCCCCGCGCCGCTACCTCCCGCTCTCAACCGCCCGCGCGTGGGCGAGGTCGAGGCGGAGCCCGCGGACTACGAAAGCGCGCTGTTGGCCGGGTTCCGCACCGGTTACGACGCGCTCTACGACCACCGCCACGAGCTGCTGGGCGACCGGGGCCTTCTCCGCGCCTTCGCCGATCTGCCGGTCCGGTTCGTGCCGCGGATGACCCAGCTCTACGCGACCCTGCTGGACGAGTCGACCCACCCGGACGCCCTGCGCGACGCCGGCGACCGCGAGTCCGCGATGGACCTGCTGTGGGACGAGTCCACCGAGGACGTCCTGAAAGCCCTTGTGCCGCACGAGCTGCGCGACCTGTGGGCCGGTGACGTGCCGCTGTTCACCACCCGGCCGGGCAGCCGGGACGTGTGGACGGCGTGCGGCGAGCGCCTGGGGGACCTGCTGCCGACCACCGGCATCGAGGCCGTGGAGCGCAAGATCGCCGGGCTGGACGAGGTGGACCGGCACGAGCAGCAGTGGCTGATCACCGCCGCCCTGGCCAGCCGGCCCCGGCCGGTGGACCACCGCTCCGGCGCGGCGGTCCCCGCTCGGCCGGCCGCCGGCGTCCCGGACCCGCAACGGCTGCTGGTGGCCGCGTGCGGCATCGCCGACGAGGTGCTCGCGCACGCCACCGCGGACGGCCGCCGGGTCAACTGGGTCGGCCTGGAGCTGGTGGACGACCGGCACTGGGCGGTCTCGGCGATGGGCGCGGGACTGTCCAACGGCTACACCGGGGTGGCGTTGTTCCTGGCGCAGCTGGGCGCGCTCACCGGCGCCGCCCGCTACACCGAGTACGCCCGCGACGCGCTGGCCCCCGTCCCGGCGCTGCTGCGGTCCTTCGCGGCCGACGCCGAACTGGCCGCCGCGGTGGGCGGTGGCGCGTTCCACGGACTGGGCGGCATCTGCTACGCGTTGGCGCGCTTGGCGAACCTGCTCGACGACGCGGAGATCTCGGGATGGTTGACCGAAGCCGTCGACATCGCGGCGGCCGTCGAAGCACTCGGTGAAGACACGGCGAACATCGTCGAAGGTTGCGCCGGCGGACTCGCCGCGATGACCGCGGTCCACGCGGAAAGCGGTCTGCCGGCCGCCGAACGGCTGGCCCGCGCCTACGCCGACCGCCTGCTGGCCGCTACGCCGACCGGCGACGGTTTCGCGCGGGGCCGCGCGGGTGTCGGCTGGGCACTGCTGCGGTTCTCCCGCCTGGTCGGCGACCGGCGCAGCGCCGTGGCCGGCCGCTCCCACCTGCGCGCGGACCGCGCGTTGCGGCAGCGGCTGGTGGACGTGGGCGAAGCGGACCACAGCTGGTGCTCCGGCCTGGCGGGCGCGGTGCTGGCGCATTCGGCCCACCCCGATCAGCCGGTCGACACGTACACGTTGCACCTCGACCGGTGCCTCAACGCGCTGGCGGTGCACGAACCGCTGCGCGACCTCAGCCTGTGTCATGGTGAGTTGGGCGTGCTGGAACCCCTGGCCGTCCTCGCCGAACGCGGGCACGAGCTCGCGTCGGCGATGCTCACCCGGCGCGCCGGGCTCGTCCTGGGCGCGTTGGACCAGTACGGAGCGCGGTGCGGCACCCCGGGCGGGGTGCCGTCGGCGGGCCTGTTGACCGGTTTGTCGGGGATCGGTTACGGGCTGCTGCGCCTAGGTTTCCCCGAGCGGACGCCGTCCGTGCTGATGCTCGACACCCCTGCAAGTCCCTACCCTCGCAAGGAGAACCCCCGATGAGCGACGCCACCAACCACGACGAGGTCCCCACCTGGCGCGACGACCAGGACGGTGACCACCCCGCCGGGGAGATGGCGCTGTCCCGCAAGAACAAGACCGGCGCGCGGGCGCGGGCGCTGGCCGGCCTCACGCTGGCCGTCGGCGCCTACGCGGTCGTCGCCGCGAGCCTGGCCGACAGCACGTCGGTGAGCGCACCCGTCATCCGGTGACCCCCGTCCACGGGTAACACCGCACGAAGAGGCCGAACTGCCCGCGCGGACACTGGGGGTGCGGGCAGTTCGGCGTGCGCTTGACTAAGGTCGGGCCATGCAGACCCGCGCGCCGGTCGTGGTCGGCCGCGACGACGAACTCCGGGTGTTGGACCAGGCCCTCGCCGACGCTGCCGCGTGCCGCGGGCGGGCGGTGTTCCTCGTCGGCGAGCCCGGCATCGGCAAGACCCGACTGGCCCGGGTGACCGCCGGGTCGGCGTTCGACCGCGGCCTGCGGGTGCTGCGCGGCCGGGGGTCCACGATCGGGCCGATGGTGCCGTTCCGGCCGCTGGCCGAGGCGCTGATGTCGTTGCTGCGCGGCGGTGACGCGCCGGACCTGTGCGAACTGGGCCCCTACCGGTCGGCGCTGGGCCGGCTGGTGCCCGAGTGGGGCGGCGAGCCGCGCGAGAACCAGTCCGTGGTGGTGCTGGCCGAGGCGGTGCTGCGGCTGCTCGCGCTGGTCGGCCCGTGCCTGCTGGTGCTGGAGGACCTGCACGACGCGGACGCCGAGACGCTGGCCGTCATCGACTACCTGGTGGACAACCTGGACCAGGTGCCGGTGGTGCTGCTGGTGACCACGCGCGCCGACGCCGGTCCGGCGCTGGACGTCATCCGCCTTGCCGCGCAACGCGGTGCGGGCGTTCTGCTGGAGCTGCACCGGTTGGACGAGCCTATGGTGCGCCGGATGGTGGCGTCCTGCCTGGAGGTCACCGCCGAGGAGGTGCCCGACGCGGTCGCCGAGCGGCTGTGGGCGGACAGCGCCGGCATCCCGTTCGTGGTCGAGGAGATGCTGCACGGCCTGGTCAGCGGCGGACTGCTGGTGCGCGGCCCGAGCGGGTGGCAGGTGCTGGGCGAGCTGCGCATCAACGTGCCGACCGCACTGGTGCGGGCCATCGCGCACCGCACCGACCGGCTGGGGCCGCAGGGCCGCGAGCTGCTGTCGGTGGCGGCGGTGCTGGGGCACCGGTTCCCGCTGTCGGTGCTGCGCGAGGTGACCGGGATGGACGACCGGGCGCTGCTGTCGCACCTGCACGCCGGGGTCGCGGCGCAACTGGTGACCCCGGACGAGCCGGTGCCGGACTGGTACGCGTTCCGGCACCCGCTGACCGCCGAGGCGCTGCTGGCGCAGCTGACCCCGACGCACCGGGCCGACGTGTCGCGGCGCACCGCGGACGCCGTGCTGCGACTGCACCCCGACCTGCCCGGCGAGTGGTGCCCGCTGGTGGCGTCGCTGCGGCTGGACGCGGGGCAGACCGCCGAAGCCGGGCAACTGCTGGCCGAGGCGGGCCGGCGGGCGCTGGCCGACGGCGCGGCGGGCTCGGCGGTGCGGCTGCTCGACCACGCGCACCGGCTGCTGGCCAGCGGTGTCGACGTGGAGATCCGGGCGGACGTGCTGCGCTCGCTGCTGCCCGCGCTGGGCGAGGCCGGGCAGTTCGAGCGGGCGTTCGCGCTGGCCGACACCGTGGCGGAGCTGGGCGGGGCGGGCCTGTCGCCGGTGCGCCGGGCCGAGCTGCACACGATCCTGGCCCGGGTGGCGTGGCTGTCCGGCCGCCTGGCCGACGGGCAGGCGCAAGTGGACGCGGCGCGGGCGTTGCTGGGTCCCGACGCCGACGACACCCACCTGGCGCGAGTGGACGCCGTGGCCGCGTTCCTGACGCTGGAGGCGCAGCGCCCCGACCGGATCTCCTCCGCCGAAGCCCTGGCCCGCCGCGCCGCCGAGGCCGCGTCCCGGGCGTCGCTGCCCGAGGTGGCGTGCGAGGCGTTGCAGCTGCTGGGGATCCTGGCGCGGGACCGCGACCTGGGCGAGGCCGCCGGGCACTTCCTGCGGGCGCGGCAGCTGGCCGAGCAGAACCGGCTGCCGATCCACCGGACCTACGCCGTGGTGCGGCTGGCAGGCCTCGACTGGCTGGCCGACGGGTCGGTGGCGCAGCTGGTGGAGGCGCGCGAGGAGGCGTTGCGGGTCGGCGCGATCACCGTGGCGTACAACGTGGACGCGATCCTCGGGCTGGACGCCGTGCTGCGCGGCGAGTACGCGGCGGCCGAGGAGAAGCTGGCGGTGTGCGGTGAGGGCACGCGCCGGTTGCAGCTCAAGCCGATGACTTTGTACGTGCTGATGGCCCAGGCGACCGCCGCCGCCCACCAGGGCAAGCGGTCCGAAGTGGACAGTGCCGTGGCCAGGTTCCACGAGCTGGGCGGGATCGGGTCGCAGGAACGGCCGTTGTGCTTCGGCCTGGCGCGGGCGATCTGCGCGTTGCTGGAGGAGGACCGGGAGCTGGCGGAGCAGGACGTGGCGCGGGCGATGGCGTACGAGGCGGAGACGCCGACGACGTTCCACCTGTCCGGGACGCACGGGTTGCGGCTGCTGCTCGGGGCGTTGTCCGGTGCGCTGGACTTCGACTCCTACGCCGAGATCACGCAGTCGGCGGCGGCCGGGATGCGGTGGAACCGGGTGTTCGGGCGGTTCGCGCTGGCGGTGCTGCACGGGCGTGCCGGGAGGGAGGAGGAGGCCGCGGTGGCCGTGCGGGAGGCAAGGGAGGCGGCGGCGATCTACCCGTTGGCGCGGTTCCTGGGCTTGCGCTTGGTGGCCGAGGCGGCGGTGCGGGACGGGTGGGGCGAGCCGGTGGCGTGGCTGCGTGGTGCGGAGGAGTACTTCCACACCAGCGGCGGGACGGCGGTGGCCAGCGCGTGCCGGGGTTTGCTGCGGCAGGTCGGGGCGTCGGTCCCGCAGCGGCGCACGGGTTCGGACCAGGTGCCGCGCGAACTGCGGGCGCTGGGCGTGACCGTGCGGGAGTTCGAGGTGCTGCGCTTGTTGGCGGGGCGACTGGGCAACAAGGCGATCGCGACCCGGTTGCACATCTCGCCGCGCACGGTGGAGAAGCACGTGGCCAGCTTGATCACCAAGACGAGCAGACCGGACCGCGAGTCCCTGAGCACTCTGGCCGCCGACCTGTCACCCTCCGACCGGCCCTAGTGCGCCTTTGCGGGTTTCGCTAGACCTGTGCCCCGTGCGGACCTTCCTGACCACAACCCTGACCGCCGCCCTCTTAGCCGTAGGCGCTCCTTCCCTGAGCGCCACTCCCGCTTCGAGCGCCACTGTCCCTTCCGACGTCACACGCGGACCATGCGCTTACACCGCAACCCCAGACGACCCAGCCGCCCGCCCGGTAAAACTCCCCCCGGACCCACGCCACACCCCGTCCCGCGGAACGGCCGAGGTAGTCCTCCACACCTCCCAAGGCCCGATCCCGCTGATGTTGCCCCGGGCGACGGCCCCGTGCACGGTCCAGAGTTTCCTGCACTTGGTACGCAACAAGTTCTACGACGACACGACGTGCCACCGCCTAACCGCATACCCGACCCTCAAGGTCCTCCAATGCGGCGACCCAACCGGCACCGGCGAACGCGGCCCCGGCTACAGGTACAAGGACGAACTACCCACCAACCTCCAGCCCGCCCCCAACGACCCGACCGGCCAGCGCCGCATCTACCCACGCGGCACCCTGGCGATGGCCAACGCCGGCCCGAACACCAACGGCAGCCAGTTCTTCCTGGTGACATCGGACTCGGTACTCCGCCCCAACTACACGGTCTTCGGCCGAACCGACGAAACGGGCCTGGCAACCCTGGACCGAATCGCAGCAGCCGGCATCGCCCCCACTCCCGACAACCCAACCCCGGTCGACGGCAGCCCGGCTACCCCGGTAACCATCCACAGGGCCCAGCGAACCTGCTGAAACCGCTGGTAGAGTGCCCGGAGGCAGGTTCCTGAACGGATCACCCGATCAGGCGACATACAGGATCCGCGACCTCCGGGCCTCTCACGCGTCCCGTAAAACGAGAGGAACGCGGGACCAGGACCACCGCTCCCACCCAACACCGCCACCCTCAGCACCGCCGGCCCCACCCAGCACGCCCGAGCCCCACCACCGCCAGCCCCACCCGGCACGCCCGAGCCCCCGCGCCGCCGGCCACCGCCCGGCACCGCCGAGCCGGCTCCCTCGCCGAACCACGAGCCAGCCGAGCCGCCCACCAAGCCGAGCCTCAGCCGCCCGCACCCAGCCACGCCCGCCGAGCCGCCGCACACCCAGCCGCCCGCGCCGAGCCGCCGGCATCCCAACGCGCACCCGGCCGCCCGCATCCAGCCACGCCAGCCCGCCCATCAGCCCCGCGCCCGCCTTGCCCACCCCACGCCTGCCCCGCGCCGCCCTGCCCGCCCGCCTCGCCCGCCCGCGCCTCGCCCGCCGGGCCGCGCCTCGCCTGCCTCCCCTGCCCCGCACCGCCCAGGCCCCCCCCCCCCCCCCCCCGCCCCCCCCCCCCCCCCCCCCCGCCCCCCCCCCCCCCCCCGGCGCCCCCCCCCCCCCCCCCCCCCC
>NZ_JBBEGC010000208.1:0-7825 GCF_037401995.1 Saccharothrix sp. CCNWYY140 | reverse complement strand
CAACCCCGAACGACCACTCCAACTCCTCGGAATCACCGGCTGAACAGCACAAACCGACTTTGCCGGAACCCTGCCCCCCCCGGGGGCCTGCCGCGCGGCGAGCGCCGCTTTTCATCTTTCAAGCGCGCAGCGCGTTCAGCTTGAGAGCGAAGCGTTGGCGGGAAAGTGCCAGTGGCACTAAATGGTCACCAGATGGGGTGGCGCTCTGGTAGACCCAAACCTCCCTGCACCCCTGCACGAAAGGGATCACATGATCCGCCAAGTCCTACATGGACTCCTAACGCCCACAGCCCTGATCGCCGCCATCCTCGCCGCCCCCACCGCCGAGGCCGCCCCCGCCACCTGCACCCCCTTCGAAGGCACCGGCGAGTGGCAAAGTTGCCTAGACGTCTCAGTCCGACTGTCCGACGCCCCCGCCCTAGGCACCGAGACGCAACTAGACATCGACATCCGAACCACGTCCACCAACCCAGACGTCCAGCTCGACGTGTCCCTGCCCGCCACCCTCGAATGGGTACAGGCACCTGCCGGCCTGGTCACCCGAACCACCGCCTCCGCCGCACCACTCGACCAAGGGCGAACGCACCACGCCACCGGCACCACCCAAGTCATCAAAGACCGCCCGCTCCGCCTAACCGGCAGAGTCCGCGCGGTAGCCGAAGGCGCCGCACAGATCCAAGTAGTCGCCCACTCAGGAGCGGAGTCGGACAAGGGAAGCGCGTTCCTCACAGTCGGTCCCCAACAATCTCAACACGGCATCCCCACCCACGAAGCGAACCGCACAGTACGGACCGAAGCCCCCGCAACGCCGGCCCACCCGCAGCACCGGCACAAGCCAGCCGGCGAAACAACCAGCACCCCAGGAACCGCCTGCACCACCGGCACCTGGACCTACGTAGACCACAACGGCACAGCCCGCGTCTCGCCGAACGCCAAGGTATGGGCCTACGACGACGACACCACCGGCACCGACGACCTACTAGCCACCGGACTCACCGACGGCTCCGGCCGTTTCCGCCTCTGCTACGAAAACACCGACGAAGAAGGCGGCACCCAGGACGTCTACGTACGCGTCGCCACCGAAAACACCCTATGGATCATCCGCAACGCCCGCACCCGCAAGTCCTACTCCTTCTACACCAACGTCGTACCCAACGCCGGCACAGCCGTGGACCTCGGGAGCATCCGCCCCTCCGACCCAGCCCTCATGCGAGGCGTAGAAGCCTTCGACACGGTCAACGCCGCCTGGAACTGGACGCCAGGCAACTGCTGGGACGCCCGAGACACCACCTGCCGCCAAGGAAAGATCAACTGGGCACCCGACTCCACCGACGGCACCTACTACTCCTTGCAGGAGAACGCCGTCCACCTCGCCGCCGAGGACCCGGACTCCAACATCCTGGTGCTCCACGAGTTCGGCCACTACATGATGGACGACGTCTACGACGACGACTTCCCGCCCGCCCCGAACTGCTCGCCGCACTACATCACCAAGTCCAGCTCAACGGGCTGCGCATGGACCGAGGGGTTCGCCACCTGGTTCGGGGTCGCAGTCCTGGGTGACCCAACCTTCCGCTGGCCGGGAGGCCGCACGCTGGACCTCGAAGGCCCCACCTGGGGCACCGCGAACTGGGACAACGGCGACACCGTCGAAGGCCGGGTGCTCGGCTCGATGATCGACCTCCACGACACCACCAACGAACCCGGTGACACCTGCGCCGAGGACCCCGCCGGCCCCCTGTGGACGACCTTCCTCAACCACGTCTCCGACACCTTCGCCCAGTTCTGGGCACACCGCCGAGCAGACGGCTACGACGTCGGCGGCAACGCGTTGAGCTGCCTGTACCACAACACGATCGACTACTGAGCCAACACCGCAACACCGCAACACCGGAACAACGCAACACCGGGCTGTTAGCTTCGCAGGTCATGGCGAACACGAAGGTCGGCGAAGCCCTTCGGCGGCTGGGGATCGGGGCCGGGGCGGTCGCGGTGTACCTGGAGTTGTTGGACAGCGGGCCGGTCCCGCTGGGCCGGCTGGATCGGGACGCCTACGCCGAGCTGGTCGACGCGGGACTCGCCTGTGCCGCCTCCGACGCCGCCGACACCGCCGCACCGCTGCCGCCCGCGACCGGGTTGGAGATCCTCAGCCGCCACCGCGCCGCCGAGCTGGACGAGGCTCGGGTCGCGGTGGCGGGTGCGTTCGAGGCGTTTCGGCGGCACCGGTTGGCGCAGTACAACGACGACCTGGTCGAGGTGGTGACCGGGGAGGCGATCGGGTCCCGGTTGCGGCAGGTGTGGGTCAGCGCTCGTGCACAGATCCGGCAGTTCGACTCGCCGCCGTACTTCCCGATCGCCACCGCCACCGAGGACTCGCTGGCCACGCTCGCACGCGGTGTCACGCAACGGGTCGTGTACTCGCGGGCCTCGCTGCTGCACCCCGGTTACCTCACCGCGTGCATCGAACCGTGCGTTCGGGCGGGGGAGCAGGCCAGGGTGTTGCCGTCGGTGCCGGTGAAGCTGGTCATCGTGGACGACGCCTGCGCGTTGGTCTCCCTGTCGATCAAGGAAGCCGACGTGCACAACACCATGCTGGTGGTGCGGCCGTGCGGGCCGTTCTCGGCGCTGGTGGCGTTGTTCGAGCAGGCCTGGCGGGAGGCGTTGCCGGTCCTGTCGGCCGACCCGCCGCCACCGCGCCTGCTGCCCGCCGACCGCCGGCTGCTGGCCCTGCTCGCGGGCGGGGTGCCGGACGGGGAGGTCGCCCAGGAGCTGGGCATCAGCCGCCGCACGCTGTTCCGCCGCATCGAGGTGCTGATGACCCGGCTCGGCGCGACCACCCGCTTCCAGCTGGCCCTGCACGCCCAGCGGCGCGGGTGGCTGTGACCCGGCACGATGGGGTGCGTGGACCTCGACGAGTTCCTTGCCCCGGCCGATGCCCTGCTGCGCATCCCCTCGACCGCCGACCGGCCCGCGGACCTGCTGCGCGCCTTGGACTTCGTGCTCGACCTGCTCGGACCCGGCCTGACCGTGGAGCGGTTCGAGCGCAACGGCAAGCCCAGCGCGCTGGTGTACCGGGGGCCGGAGCGCCCGGACTTCCGCGTGCTGTTCAACGCCCACCTGGACGTCGTCCCGGCCCCGCCCGAGCAGTTCGTGCCGGTGCGCGAGGGCAATCGGCTGCACGCGCGCGGCGCGCAGGACATGAAGCTGTCGGCCCTGGTGCTGGCGCTGGTGTTCCGGGACGTGCCGACGTCGTTCCCGGTGGGCCTGCAACTGGTCACCGACGAGGAGGTCGGCGGCCGGGACGGCACGCTGCACCAACTGGAGCAAGGGGTCACCGGCCGGTTCGTGGTGATCGGCGAGCACAGCGCGCTGCGGCTGGTCACCGAGTCGAAGGGCCTGGTCACCGCGCGGCTGTCCACCACCGGCCGGGCCGCGCACAGCGCGTACCCGTGGCTGGGCGACAACGCCCTGGTCAAGCTCCTGCGGTCGCTGGACGCGCTGCTCGCGGCCTACCCGCCCGCGACCGAGGAAGCCTGGCGCACCACCGTCAACATCGCCCGGATCGAGACCACGAACACCGCGTTCAACCAGATCCCGGCCGACGCCACGGCGTGGCTGGACATCCGGTTCCCGCCCGAGGACACCGACTTCCGCGACCGCGACCAGGTCGCCGCGCACCTGTCCGCGCTGACCGGCGCGTCGGTCGAGGTGGGCCACGTCGAGCCGCCGCACCGCGCCGACCCGGACAGCCTCGACGTCAAGGCGCTCCGACTGGCCGCCCGTGACCAGGGGTTCAGCGGCGACCTGCTGCGCAAGCACGGCGCGGCGGACGCCCGGTTCTACCACCAGCGCGGTGTCGACGCGGTCATCTTCGGCATCGGCGGGGACGGCCAGCACGGGCCGGACGAGTACGCCGACCTGACCACCGTGCTGCCCTACCACGCCGCGTTGACCGCATATCTCAACGCCCTGTCGGAAGACTGATTACGCTGTCGGCCAAGCAAGGGAGAGGACGGCATGACCCCGTTATCGAACGCCACCCTGGTCCTCACGCCCGACGGCGTGGACCTGGTCGTGACCCGCAGTTTCCGCGCGCACGTCGAGGACGTGTGGGCGAGCGTCACCGAGTCCGACCGCACCGCGCTCTGGTTCGGCCCGTGGGAGGGCGACGCCGCGCCGGGCCGCCGGATCAAGGTCCAGATGGCGTTCGAGGAGGGCCAGCCCTGGATGGAGGCCCGGATCGACGCGTGCGCCGAGCCCCTGCGCCTGGCCGTGTCGACCATCGACGAGTACGGCACCTGGCGGCTGGAGCTCCTGCTGTCCGAAGTGGACGGTGTGACCGAGCTGAAGCTGGTGCACCACCTCAAGAGCACCGAGGGCATCGGCGAGATCGGTCCGGGGTGGGAGTACTACCTGGACATGCTGGCCACCTCCCGCGACGGCACCCCGCGACCGACCTTCGACGACTACTACCCGGCCCAGAAGCCCTACTTCGAGGCCCTGACGGGTCACGACACCGAGGCCTCCTCGGCGAACTGAGTGCGGTACAGCTCCTCGTACCGGCCGCCGGCGGCGAGGAGGTCGGCGTGCGTGCCGCGTTCCACGATCCGGCCGCCCTCCACCACCAGGATCAGGTCGGCGGCGCGGATCGTGGACAGCCGGTGCGCGATGACCACCGCCGTGCGGCCCTCCAGCGCCTCCGCCAGCGCGGCCTGCACCGCCGCCTCCGACGTCGAGTCGAGGTGGGCGGTGGCCTCGTCCAGGATGACCACCCGCTGCCGGGCCAGCAGCAGCCGCGCGATGGTCAGCCGCTGGCGCTCGCCGCCGGACAGCCGGTAGCCGCGCTCGCCGACCACCGTGTCCAGGCCGTCCGGCAGCGACTCGACCAGGTCGGCCAGGCGCGCCCGGCGCAGCACGTCCCACACCTCCTCCTCGGTCGCCTCCGGCCGTGCCAGCAGCAGGTTCTCCCGGATCGACTCGTGGAACAGGTGGCCGTCCTGGGTCACCATGCCCAGGGTGTCCCGGATCGACGCCAGCGACAGGTCCCGAACGTCCACACCGGACAGTCGCACCGCGCCCCGGTCCACGTCGTACAGGCGGGGCAGCAGCGAGGCGATGGTGGACTTGCCCGCGCCCGACGACCCGACCAGCGCCACCAGCTGCCCCGGCTCGGCGCGGAAGGACACGTCGTGCAGCACGTCCACCCCGCCGCGGGAGTCCAGCACGGCGACCTCCTCCAGCGACGCCAGGGACACCTTGTCCGCCGACGGGTAGGCGAACCCGACCCCGTCGAACTCCACCGCCACCGGCCCGTCCGGCAGGGTCCGCGCGTCCGGCTTCTCCTGGATCAGCGGCTTGAGGTCGAGCACCTCGAACACCCGCTCGAAGCTGACCAGCGCGCTCATCACCTCGACCCGCGCGCTGGCCAGGGCGGTCAGCGGCGCGTACAACCGGGTCAGCAGCAGCGCCAGCGCCACCACGGAGCCCGCGTCCAGCTCGCCGCGCAGCGCGTAGAACCCGCCCAGCCCGTAGACCAGGGCCAGTGCCAGCGCGGACACCAGCGTGAGCGCGGTGAGGAACACCGTCTGCACCATCGCCGAGCGCACGCCGATGTCCCGCACCCGCCGCGCCCGCACCGCGAACTCCGCGGACTCCCGGGCGGGCCGGCCGAACAGCTTGACCAGCGTGGCGCCGGGCGCGGAGAACCGCTCGGTCATCTGGGTGCTCATGGTGGCGTTGTGGTTGGCGGCCTCGCGTTCCAGCCGGGCCAGGCGGGTGCCCATCCGGCGGGCCGGCAGCACGAACACCGGCAGCAGGACCAGGGCCAGCAACGTGATCTGCCACGACAGGCTGACCATCACCGCCAGCGTCAGGGCGAGGGTGACGAGGTTGCCCACGACGCTGGACAACGTGTCGCTGAACGCCCGCTGCGCGCCGATGACGTCGTTGTTCAGCCGGGACACCAGCGCACCGGTCCGCGTCCGTGTGAAGAACGCGACCGGCATGCGCTGGACGTGGTCGAACACGGTGGTCCGCAGGTCCAGGATCAGGTCCTCGCCGATGCTCGCCGACAGCCACCGGGCGAGCAGCCCCAGCCCCGCCTCCACCACCGCGATGCCCGCGATGAGCCCGGCCAGACCCAGGACCACCTCGTAGGACGAGCCGTGCACGATCGCGTCCACGATCCGCCCGGCCAGCACCGGCGTCACCACCGCGAGCACCGCCACGACGACGCTGACCACGAGGTACTGCGTGAGCCGGGTCTTGTGGGGCCGGGCGAACGACCAGATGCGCTTCAGGGTGGCCTTGGAGAACGGCTTCTTGTCGTTCTGCGCGTTGGTCATGTGGTACAGCGACATCCACGCGGTGACTTCCATGTCCATGCCGCCGAACGTAAGACCTGGACTTGGGTCGAGGTCAAGGCATTTCGTGGACCCTCCGGTACTCCGGCAGGGTCACGGTGTTGGCGATCTTCTGGAGGTCGCCGAAGATCTTGGTGCCGCCCGGGATGTGCGGGACGATCCGCAGGGTCAGGTCGCGCATGCGGATGAACATGCGGCTCTTGGGCAGCAGCCCGTCGATCCCGCCCAACGCGAACTTCTGGCACTTGTCGACGTACTCCCGCATCAACTCCTCGTAGCGCCGGAACGCCGTGGCGTGGTCGGGTGCGGTGGCCAACTCGCCGGCCAGCAGGTACGCGCCGACCAGCGCCATGCTGGTGCCGTTCCCGGCCATAGGGGAGGCGCAGAAGGCAGCGTCGCCCAGCAGCGCGACCCGGCCGTGTGACCAGGAGTCCATGCGGACCTGGCACAGGCGGTCGAAGTAGAAGTCGTCGGCGTCGCGCAGGTCGTCCAGCAGGCGCGGCACCTCCCAGCCGTCCGTCGCGAAGGTCTTCGCGATGAGGTCGCGTTGGAAGGCGTCGTCGCGGCGGTCGTGGGGGACGACCGGGGACTTGAACGTGAACATGCCCTTCGCACGGCCGTCGGGGGTCGGGTAGATGCCCGCCGCCCGGCCGGGGACGGTGTGGATGAGCATCCAGCCGTCGAGGTCTTCGGTCTGGGTGGTGCTGAAGATCGCGGTGTAGGCGCCCATGTCGTGGGTGAACCGCTGTTCGGGGCCGAAGGCGAGCGAGCGGACCTTGGAGTGCAGGCCGTCCGCGCCGATGACCAGGTCGAACGTGCGCGGCGGGTGGTTCTCGAAGGTGACCTCGACACCGGTCGCGGTCTCGGTGAGCGAGGTGATGGTGTCGTCGAAGAGATATTCGACGTCGTCCCTGGTCCGGTCGTAGAGGATGCGGACCAGGTCGCCGCGCAGGATCTCGATCTCGGCGATGACACCGCCGGAGTCGCCCATCGTGTCCGCGGCCATCGTGGCGGTCCGCTTGCCCTCGGCGTTGACGAAGGACATCCCGCGCGCCCCGGTGTGCGCCGCGCGGACCTGGTCCAGCACGCCCATGCGGGCCACGACCTCACGGGCGGTACCCCGGATGTCGACGGCCTGACCGCCGGGACGGGGCGCGGGGGCGCGCTCGACGACGGTCGGGGCGAAGCCGTGGTGGCGCAGCCAGTGGGCGAGGGTGGGGCCGGCGATGCTCGCGCCGGAGATCAGTACGGTGTTCATGCGTACACCGTACACGAGTGCACTAGCGAGTCAATCGCTGTTCTGTGCACCAGGCGAGTGATGCGTGAGCCGGGACGGCAGAGGCGCAGAGCACGTCCGTCGCCCGCCCACACAGCCCTTCGCGCCCACACAGCCCTTCGCGCCCGCAGGGCGCGCGCTTTTCGAAGGGCTCGCGCAGCAGACCTCCCAACTTGGGCTTCTTCCG
>NZ_JBBEGC010000207.1:0-8053 GCF_037401995.1 Saccharothrix sp. CCNWYY140 | reverse complement strand
GTGGGGGAACCGAGGCCCTCCACTTGTAGGTAACACCTACCGCGCGCTCCGCGCGCGAAGTGCGCGCTGCGCGCGCCGAGAAGTGCGTGGGGTGGTGTTACTGGCAAGGCGGATGGTACTTGATACCGTTGAAGTTCCTGCGCCATTCTTCCTGTGTCAACGGCTGTCCCGCCGTTTCACACATGTTGGCGATCGCCAAGTCCAAGTTGAACTCCCAAGACCTGCTCGTCCCGTCCGAGTTGGCCGTGGTAACCCAATCCGGCGCGTCGCCAAAGCTCACTCCATAAATGTTGTCCGTGTTCCCGCTGATCCGCCCCCGCTGCACCGGGGACTGCCGGGAGGACAGGTCCCACATCCTGACCGTGCTGTCCTTGCCGACGCTGGCCAGGGCCGTTCCGTCGCGGCGGAAGCCCAGGGCCGTCACGCGGTCCTGGTGGGCGTCGATGGTGGTGATCTTGGTGGGGGCCCACGGGTTTGCCGACAGGTCCCACACGCGGATGGTGCCGGAGCGGCCGGCTACCGCGATGGTGGTGGCGTCTTGGGTCAGGGCTGTGGTGGAGACGTCTTCGCCGTCGTCGAGTTCGCCGATCTGCTTCGGGGTTGCGGGGTTGGCGATGTCCCAGAGGCGGACGGTGCTCTGGTTGTCGACGGTGGCCAGGATGTTGCCCTTGACGGGGGAGAAGGCGATGTTGCTGATGAACCTCGGGTGCGTGGTGATGGTGCCGACCTGGACCGGCTGGTACGGGTTCGTCGTGTCCCACAGGCGCACCACGGCCGGGCTTTCCACCGTGGCCAGGATGTGGCCGTTCGGGGCGAAGACGGCGTGGATCAGGGGGCGGCTGAACGTGTGGGCCAGGACGGGGGCCCTTGCGTCGGTGACGTCCCAGATCTGGGTGTCCGGGGTTTCGTCGGTCGTGGCGAAGGCCTGTTCGCTGGGGGTGACCACGAGGCTGGTCACGGAGTTGCGCGGGGTCAGGGAGGAGCCCAGGCGCTTGTAGATGTTGTCGTCCGCCGGGACCGGTACGCGGGCGTTGGGGAGGGCGGTGCCGTCGGGGCCGGTGGTGGGGCCGGTTTGGTAGACCGAGCGGGTGACCATGTCGGCGCTGGTGGCGGCGTGGAAGCTCAGGACCTGGTCGCGCAGGTCGTCGGTGTGGCTGAGTTGGTAGGCCGCGATGATCAGCTGGTTGGCCAGGCGTTGGTCGGTGGTGCGCTTGCTCTGGGCCTCGTTGGCGACCAGGCGGGCTACCGAGAGGTTGCGTTCCTGGGCCGCTTGTTTTTGGGCGCGGATGGCTAGGACCACCGCGCTGCCGGCGAACAAGAGGAGGACCAGGAGCAGGGCGACCAGCTGGCGCAGCCTGCGGGTCTGGCGGTGGTCATGTTTGCGCTGCTCGTTGCGGGCGTCCTGGCTGGCCTTGAGGAAGTCGCGTTCGGTGGCGCTGGTGCGGACGCCGTCGCGGGTGGTCCACTCCAGGGCCGTGTCCAGGCGGGTGCCCCGGTAGAGGGCGTCCGGGTCGCGGTCCAGGGAGTCCCAGGTGGCCGCCGCCTCGGTGAGCTGGCGCATGGTGCGCAGGCCGTCCCGGTCGGTGCTCAGCCAGTTGCGCAGGCGGGGCCACGAGCGGATCAGGGCCTCGTGGGAGATCTCCACCGTGTCCCGGTCGAGGGTCAGCAGGCGGGCGTGGGCCAGGCGGTCGAGCACCACGTCCACGTCCACGTCGTGGTCGAGTTCGGCGCGTGGCAGGCGGCGCTTGGTGTCCTCGGTGCCGTCGCCCAGGGCGGTGAGGCGCAGGAACACCTGGCGGGCCAACGCCCGCTGCTGCTTCTCCAGGGACGTGAAGGTGCGTTCGGCGGTCTGGGCGATGGCGTGTTGGATGCCGCCCGCCGCCTCGTAGCCGGCGAGGGTGAGGGTGGTGCCCCGCCGCCGGCGCCAGGTTTCGAGGAGGGCGTGGGACAGGAGGGGCAGGACGCCTGCCTGGCCGGTCGCGTCGGCGATCAGGCGGGAGACCAGGGCCGTTTCGACCGTGCAGTTCGCCTTGACCGCGGGCTGCATGATGACCTGGCGCAGCTCCTCCGGACCCATCGGGCCGAGCAGGAGCTGCCCGTCGGTGATGGCCTCCACCAGGTTCGGGTACTGGGCGCAGTGGCCGTAGAAGTCGGCCCGGACGCCCACGACCACCCGGCAGTCGGCGGTGAGCAGCGCGTCGATGAACGCGGCGCGCTGGTCGGGGTCGGTGCAGAGGGTGAACAGCTCCTCGAACTGGTCGACGATCAGCAGGTCCTGGTCGGCGGCGGTGAGGGTGAACCCGGTCTCCGCCGGCGTGGTGACCTTCGTCCGGTCCGTCCGGCGGGGCACCAGGCCGGCGCGCAGCAGCGACGACTTGCCCGCGCCCGACGCGCCGAAGACGGCGACGAACCGGCGCTGGGCGATGCGGTGCTCCAGGTCCTCCAGCACGTGGTCGCGGCCGAAGAACCACTCGGCGTCCTCGGTGCCGTAGGCGGCCAGGCCCGCGTAGGGCGGGTGGCTCTCGTCGGCGGTCGGGTGGGGCGTGGGCAGCACCTCGGCGGCGACCCGGTGCCAGCGGTCCTCCCACTCGGCCACGTCGCCCTCGCACGCGCGGACGTAGGCCAGGGTGACCGCGAGGGTGGGCAGCTTCCGGCCGCCAGCCGCGTCGGACAGCGTGGTGGCCGAGTAGTGGGCGCGCGCGCCCAACTGGCGGTAGCTGTACCCGCCCGCCTTGTCCCGCAGCGACCTCAGGTCCGCCGCGAACTTCAGCAGCGGGCTGTCGCCCACGTCCAACGGGCGTTCTCCACGCGGCACCGGTTCACCCCCTGACCAAGGTCCCCGAGTTCCGGGGTGCCGTCCAGGCTTTCAGATTCCGCCTCTGGACGAGTCCGCTTCCCGCGTGCGCATCCGGGTGAACCGGTCCAGGGGCGCACCCACAGTGTGCCTTGTCCCGCGATCAGGACCGGGCGGCGGTGATGTAGGGGTCCGGGTCGGCCAGGATCGCCCGGACCGCGGTGGTGGCCGCGCCGCGCACGGCGGCCTCCGGACCCAACGTCGAGGTCAGGACGGTGGTGGGGGACCAGCGGGCGCCCAGGACGCGTTCGCGGAGGGTGGTTTCCAGCGAGGTGGTGAGCCAGGGGGCCAGGCGGGCGTAGGTGCCGCCCAGGACGACCGTGGGCAGGTCGAGCAGGTTCACCGCGCCGGACAGGGCGGTGCCCAGCCACTTCGCGGCGTCGGACACGGCCGTGGTGGCGGACGGGTCGCCCGCGCGCAGCGCCTTGAGCAGGTCGTCGAGGGTGGGGCAGCCCGCGGTCTTGAGGATCTCGTCCTGGCCGGCCAGGCGTTCCAGGCAACCGCGCGAGCCGCACGCGCACGGCGGGCCGTTCGGGTCGACCTGGAGGTGGCCGATCTCGCCGCCGAAGCCGCGCACCCCGTCGAACAGGGCGCCGGCCACGACGATGCCCGCGCCGATGCCGATCTCGCCGGAGACGTGCACGAAGTCCTGGGCCCCGTGGCCGTGCCACAGCTCGGCCAGCGCCGCGAGGTTCGCCTCGTTGCCGACCTGCACGGGCACCTCCAGCGCCACCCGGGAGCGCAGCTCGCCCCGGACGTCGACCTCCTCCCAGCCCAGGTTCGGCGCGACGCGCAGCGTGCCGGTCGCCGTCTCCACCAGGCCCGGCACGGCCACGCCCACGCCGCCGATCGGCACGTCCCGCTTGAGCGCGGACTTGATCGCCGTGGCGGCCTTGGTCAGCACGCGGGCGGGGGAGGAGGTGCGGTTGTCGCTCGCGCGCAGCGTCCGGTGGCGGACCCGGCCGGTCAGGTCGACCAGGCAGGTGGCCACGTAGTCGACGCCGATCTCCACGCCCAGCCCATGCGGGCCGTCCGGGGACGGGTGCAGGGCGGTGCCCCGCCTGCCGGGGCCGGAGCGGGCCTGCGCCTCGCCCTCGACCACCAGGCCGGCCGCGATCATGCGGTCGACCAGGCTCGACACGGTCGCCTTGGTCAGGCCGGTCCGGGCGGCCACGGCGGCGCGGGACGACCCCGCGTGCGTGGCGATGGCGTCCAGCACCAGAGCGGAGTTGTGCCGTCGCACGGTGTGCTGGCTCGCGGGCTGCGGTCGGGACACCACTGGAGGATAGCGGGATCGTGCGATAAGTTCAGGCATCAAACTTATTGGAGGTGCCCTCGTGGACAAGTTCAGCTTCGGCCTGTGGACCGTCGGGTGGCAGGGCCGGGACCCGTTCGGTCTCGCGAGCCGTCCGCCGCTGGACCCGGCCGTGACCGTGCGCAAGCTGGCGGAGTTGGGGGCGTGGGGCGTCACGTTCCACGACGACGACCTGGTCCCGTTCGGCGCGGACGCGGTGGTGCGCGACAAGCGCATCGCCGACTTCCGCGCGGCCCTGGACGAGACCGGCCTGGTCGTGCCGATGGTGACCACCGACCTGTTCACCCAGCCGGTCTTCAAGGACGGCGGGTTCACCAGCAACGACCGGACCGTGCGCCGGTTCGCGCTGCGCAAGGTGCTGCGCAACCTGGAGCTCGCGGCCGAGCTGGGCGCGCAGACGATCGTGCTGTGGGGCGGCCGGGAGGGCTCGGAGGTCGACGCCGGCAAGGACGTCAAGGCCGCGCTCGACCGGTACCGGGAGGCCCTGGACACCATCGCCGCGTACTCCGAGAGCCAGGGCTACGGCTTCCGCTTCGCGCTGGAGCCCAAGCCCAACGAGCCGCGCGGCGACATCCTGCTGCCCACCATCGGGCACGCGCTGGCGTTCATCTCCACGCTGGAGCACGAGCCGCTGTTCGGCGTGAACCCCGAGGTCGGGCACGAGCAGATGGCGGGCCTGAACTTCGTGCACGGCATCGGGCAGGCGCTGTGGCAGGGCAAGCTCTTCCACATCGACCTCAACGGCCAGAAGGGTCCGCGCTACGACCAGGACTTCGTGTTCGGGCACGGCGACCTGCTGTCCGCGTTCTTCCTGGTGGACCTGCTGGAGAACGGCGGCTACGAGGGTCCGCGCCACTTCGACTACAAGCCGTTGCGCACCGAGGACTTCGACGGCGTGTGGGCCAGCGCGGCGGCCAACATGCGCACCTACAAGCTGCTCAAGGAGCGGGTGGCCGCGTTCCGCGCGGACCCGGAGGTCCAGGAGGCGTTGCAGGCCAGCGGCGTCTTCGAGCAGTCCGAGTCCACGCTCGACGCCGGTGAGTCCATCGAGGACTTCATCAAGGCGGAGGAGGACATCACGGCGGCGACCGAGAGGGGTTACGGCTTCGTGCACCTCGGCCAGCTCGCGCTGGAGCACCTGTTGGGCGCGCGCGGATGACCCTCGTCGCGGGTGTCGACTCGTCCACCCAGTCCTGCAAGGTGGTCGTGCGCGACGCCGAGAGCGGTGCGCTGGTGCGGGAAGGCCGGGCGGCGCACCCGGCCGGCACGGAGGTCGACCCGGCGGCGTGGTGGGACGCGTTGCAGGAGGCGATCCGGGCGGCCGGTGGCGTCGACGACGTGGCCGCGGTGTCCGTCGCGGCGCAGCAGCACGGGATGGTCTGCCTGGACTCGTCGGGCGAGGTCGTGCGGCCCGCGCTGCTGTGGAACGACACGCGGTCGGCGGGCGCGGCGGTCGACCTGATCGAGGAGTTGGGCGGTCCGGCGAAGTGGGCGGAGGCGGTCGGCAACGTGCCGGTCGCGTCCCTCACCGTGACCAAGCTGCGGTGGCTGGCGCGCAACGAGCCGGCCAACGCGGACCGGACGGCCGCGGTGTGCCTGCCGCACGACTGGCTGACCTGGCGGTTGGCCGGCGGTACCTCGTTGGAGGCGTTGACCACCGACCGCAGCGACGTCAGCGGCACCGGGTACTGGTCACCGTCCACAGAGGACTACCGGTCGGACCTGCTGGAGCTGGCGTTCGGGAAGGTGCCGGTGCTGCCGTCCGTGCTGGGTCCGGCGGAGTTGGTCGCCGGCCGGTTCGGCGTCGGCGCGGGGGACAACGCGTCCGCCGCGTTGGGCGTGCAGGCCCGGCCTGGTGACGTGGTCGTGTCGATCGGCACCTCCGGCACCGCGTTCGCGCGGGCGCTGGCGCCGGTGGCCGACGGCAGCGGGACGGTGAACGGGTTCGCCGACGCCGAGGGCGGTTACCTGCCCCTGGTGTGCACGCTCAACGCGTCCCGCGTGCTCGACGCGACCGCCGCGTTGCTGGGGGTCGGCCTGGACGAGCTGTCCCGGTTGGCGCTGAGCGCGCCCGCCGGGGCGGACGGCCTGGTGCTGGTGCCGTACTTGGAGGGCGAGCGCACGCCCAACAAGCCGGACTCGACGGGCGCGGTGCACGGTCTGCGCCTGGACACCTCCACCCCCGCCCACCTGGCGCGGGCGGCGGTGGAGGGGTTGCTGTGCAGCCTGGCCGACGCCATCGACGCGCTGAAGGAGCTGGGGACGCCGGTCGAACGGGTGCTGCTGATCGGCGGCGGCGCCCAGTCGCAGGCGGTGCGGACCCTCGCGCCCGCGGTCTTCGGCTGCCCGGTGCTCCTGCCCGCGACCAGCGAGTACGTGGCCGACGGCGCAGCCAGGCAGGCCGCATGGGCGGTGTCCGGCGCGGAGGAGCCGCCGCACTGGTCGGAGCTGACCTCGACCCTGTTCGAGGCCGACCCGACCCCGTGGGTGCGGGAGCGCTACGCCGCCGCGCGGGAGTTGACCGTGTCGAAGTGAGGTCGCCCGCGATCGGGGTGTCGATTCGGCTCCCCGATCGCGGGTAACCCGCGTGCATGAACGACGAAGAAGACGTGATCGCACTGCTGGTCCGCCAGCACGGGGAGATCCGCGACCTGTTCGCCGAGGTCGAGACCGCGCACGGGGATGCCCGCAAGGACGCGTTCCGCCGGCTGGTCCGGCTGCTCGCGGTGCACGAGACGGCGGAGGAGGAGATCGTCCACCCCGCCGCCCGCAGGGGTGAAGGCGGAGACGCCGTGGTGGACGCCCGCGTGGCCGAAGAACGCCGCGCCAAGGAACTGCTGTCCACCCTCGACAACATCGGCCCCGACGCCGAGGCCTTCGACACCCTGCTGTTCGAACTCCGCGACGACGTCCTGGCCCACGCGAGGCACGAGGAGCAGGAGGAGTTCCCGCGCCTGCGCGAGGAGTACGACGGCGACCGCCTGCGGGCCCTGGCCAACGCCGTGCGCGCGGCAGAAACCATCGCCCCGACCCGACCGCACCCAGGTGTCGAATCCTCCGCGGCGAACATGCTCTTGGGACCGCCCGTGGCCATCATGGACCGAGCCCGCGACCTGATCCGGTCGGCGCTGGGGAGGTCGTGATGCGGGCGGTGGTCCTGCACTGCACCCTGAAGAAGTCCCCCGAGCAGTCCAACACCGAACTGCTGTCCGCCGTGGTGGAGAACGAACTCCGCTCACGCGGCGTCGACGTTCACCCGATCCGGGTAGTAGACCGCAACGTGCCGCCCGGGGTTGTCACCGACTTGGGTGACGGAGACGAATGGCCCGCCATCCACGAGGAGTTGCTGCGCTCGGAGATCCTGGTCGTGGCAACCCCGACGTGGGTGGGCCGGCCGTCGTCGATCGCCCAGCGGGTCCTGGAACGCATGGACGCCATGATCTCGGAGAAGGACGACGAGGGCCGTCCGGTGGCGTACAACCGGGTGGCGGGCGTCGTGGTGACGGGTAATGAGGACGGGGCGCACCACGTGATCAGCGAGGTGTCGGGGGCACTGCTCGACATCGGGTACACGGTGCCTGGACAGGCGTGGACGTACTGGAACATGGGACCCGGCCCAGGCCCAAGCTTCACCGACACCAACCTCGGCCACGAGTGGTCGGTGACCACGGGCAAGGCGATGGCGGCAAACCTCCACGCAGCAGCAGAAGCCCTAACCAAACACCCCATCCCAGCCCCACCCAGCTAACCCGCACCCGAACCCGAACCCGCGCCACGCTTTTCACGAAGCTGCCGCACGGCACACCCCAACTTGGGCTTCTTGCTTGTGTCATCCCCGTATGGCCTGCCCGAAGGGCTACCACATTTTCCGGGGGTTGCAGCCG
>NZ_JBBEGC010000206.1:0-8135 GCF_037401995.1 Saccharothrix sp. CCNWYY140 | reverse complement strand
TTCACCCCCCATCGGTGGTCTCCCTGCTAGCTTTTAATCTTGAGAGCGCGCCAGCGCGTTCAGCTTGAGAGCGAAGCACTACTCTTGATCGTCATGCCCAAGGTCTTCGTCGCCGGCCCGGTCTCCTGGAACCGCCTGGTCGTCCTCGACCAGCTGCCCGAACCGCGCCCCCACACCGTCTTCGCCCGAGCCCACCGCACCGTCCTGGGCGGGACGTCCGCCGGCAAGGCCCTCAACCTCGCCCACCTGGGCGCGGAAGTCACCCTGCGCACGGTCATCGGCGACGACGAGGAAGGCCACCTGATCACCGAGGCCCTAACCTCAGCCGGCATCGAAGTGATCGCCGAGCGGGCACCCGCCAGCGAACAGCACCTCAACCTCATGACCCCCGAGGGCGGGCGGCTGTCGATCTACCTCGAACTGCCGTCCCTCACCACCCCGGCGCACGACGAGCGCGCCCTGACCGCGCTGGCCGCCGCCGACGCCGCCGTCATCGACCTAGCCGACCCAGCCCGACCTTTCCTGACCGCAGCACGCGAACGAGGCATCCCAGTGTGGTGCGACGTCCACGACTACGACGGCAAGTCCGAGTTCCAACAGGACTTCGTGGACGCCGCCGATCACCTGTTCCTCAACGACGACGGCATGTCCGAACAGGACCTAATCGCCTTCCTGACCAAGCACGGCCACGCAGTCGCCACTCAGGGCGCCAAAGGCGCGACCGCAGTCATCAACGGCGAAACCCACCACGTAGACGCCGTCCCCGTCCCCAAGATCATCGACACCAACGGCGCCGGCGACGCCTTCTTCTCCGGCTACCTGGTAGCCCACCTGTCCGGCGCAGACACCCCCACAGCCCTGCGCGCAGGCGCCGAACAAGCCGCACTGTGCCTGGGATCCCCCGACCTCGCACCCGCAAGGCCGGGGGCCTAACCCGTCACACCCCGATCGGATGCCAAACCGTCTTCGACTCGACAAACGCGCGAATCCGAGCCAGATCCGGCTCCCGCGTGAAGTCCTCGGACGGACGCGACCGCAACACGCGCTTCACCGTCCCAGCCGCAGCCTGCTCCAAATCCGCCCGCAACGCCTCAGGCGCACCAGTCAGATCAAGCGCGTTCACATCAGCGTGCGACGCCAGCCACGGAGCGATCTCAGCCGTCCGCCCCGTCAGCACGTTGACCACCCCACCCGGCAGGTCGGAGGTGGCAAGCACCTCGGACAACGTCACCGCGGGCAGCGGACGGTCCTGGGAAGTCACCACGACCGCCGTGTTCCCCGCCGCGACCACCGGCGCCACCACGCTGATCAGCCCCAGCAGCGACGACTGCTGGGGCGCCAGCACCGCCACCACCCCGGTCGGCTCCGGCACGGAGAAGGAGAAATACGGCCCGGCCACCGGGTTCGACGCGCCCAGCACGGTGGCGATCTTGTCGGTCCACCCGGCGTACCAGACCCACCGGTCGATCGCCGCGTCCACCAGCGCCTGCGCCTTCTTCACGGCCACGCCCTCGGCCGCGCCGACCTCGGCGATGAACTGCTCGCGCCGGCCCTCCAGCACCTCCGCCACCCGGTACAGCACCTGGCCGCGGTTGTACGCGGTCGCGCCGGACCAGCCCGGGAAGGCCTTGCGGGCGGCGGCCACCGCGTCCCGGGCGTCCTTGCGGGACCCCTGGGCCGCGTTGGCCAGGAACGCGCCCTTGGTGTCGGTCACCGGGTAGGAACGGCCCGACTCCGAGCGCGGGAACGCGCCGCCGATGTAGAGCTTGTAGGTCTTGGCCACGGAAATCCGCTCAGACATCGAGGTACGCCTCCAGCCCCGTGCGACCGCCCTCGCGGCCGAAGCCCGACTCCTGGTAGCCGCCGAACGGGGCGGTGGGGTCGAAGCGGTTGAACGTGTTGGCCCACACCACGCCGGCGCGCATCTTCTGCGCCGCCCACAGGATGCGCGAGCCCTTCTCGGTCCACACACCCGCCGACAGCCCGTACGGCGTGTTGTTCGCCTTGGCCACGGCCTCGTCGGGGGTGCGGAAGGTCAGCACCGACAGCACCGGCCCGAAGATCTCCTCGCGCGCGATCCGCATCGCCTGCGACACGTTGGAGAACACGGTGGGCGCGAAGTAGAAACCCTTGTCCGGCAACGGGCACGACGACGTCCAGCGCTCCGCGCCCTCGGCCTCGCCGGACGCGGTCAGCTCCTGGATCTTCGCCAGCTGCTCGCGCGAGTTGATCGCGCCGATGTCGGTGTTCTTGTCCAGCGGGTCGCCCACGCGCAGCGTCGAGACCCGCACCCGCAGCTTCTCCAGCAGCTCCTCGGCCACGGACTCCTGCACCAGCAGGCGCGACCCGGCGCAGCACACGTGGCCCTGGTTGAAGAAGATGCCGTTGACGATGCCCTCGACGGCCTGGTCCAGCGGTGCGTCGTCGAACACGATGTTCGCCGCCTTGCCGCCCAGCTCCAGCGTGACCTTCTTGCCGGTGCCCGCGAGCTGCCGCTGGATGATCTTGCCGACCTCGGTGGACCCGGTGAACGCCACCTTGTTCACGTCCGGGTGGTTCACCACGGCCGCGCCGATGTCGCCCGCGCCGGGCAGGATGTTGACCACGCCGGGCGGCAGGTCGGCCTGCTGGATGATCTCCGCGAGCACCAGGGCGCTCAACGGGGTCGTCTCGGCCGGCTTGAGCACGACCGTGTTGCCGCACGCCAGCGCCGGCGCGATCTTCCACGCCGCCATCAGCAGCGGGAAGTTCCACGGGATCACCTGGCCGGCCACGCCCAGCGGGCGCGGGTCCGGGCCGAGGCCCGCGTAGGCCAGCTTGTCCGCCCACCCCGCGTGGTAGAAGAAGTGCGCGGCGGCCGTCGGGACGTCCACGTCCCGCGATTCCTTGATGGGCTTGCCGTTGTCCAGCGATTCCAGGACGGCCAGCTCGCGCGCCCGTTCCTGGACCAGGCGGGCGATGCGGAAGATGTACTTGGCGCGTTCCGAGCCGGGCATCTTGCCCCAGACCCGGTCGTAGGCGCGGCGGGCGGCCTTGACGGCCTTGTCCACGTCGGCGGTCGAGGCCGTGGAGACCTCGGCCAGCACCTCCTCGGTGCCCGGGTTGACGGTCTTCAGCGGCTCACCGCCGCCCTCGACGAACTGGCCGTCGACGAACATCCGGTAGTTCGGCTTGAGGTTCGCGATGTCCCGCGACTCGGGCGCGGGCGCGTATTCCCACATGATCAGTCCACCGTCACGTAATCGGGGCCGCTGTAGTGGCCTTCCAACTGGGTGCGCCGCTGCATCAGCAGGTCGTTGAGGAGCGTGGACGCGCCGAACCGGAACAGGTCGGGCGTCAGCCACTCCGGACCGGCGACCTCGTGCACCGCCACCAGGTACTTGATCGCGTCCTTGGTGCTGCGGATGCCGCCCGCGGGCTTCACGCCGCGCAGCTGCCCGGTCTGGGTGTGCCAGTCGCGCACCGCCTGGAGCATCACGTGCGTCACCGGCAGGGTCGCGGCGGGCGTCACCTTGCCGGTGGAGGTCTTGATGAAGTCGCCGCCCGCGAGCAGGGCGAGCCAGGACGCGCGGCGGACGTTGTCGTAGGTCGCCAGTTCGCCGGTCTCCAGGATGACCTTGAGGTGCGCGTCCCCACAGGCGTGCTTGACCTGCACGATCTCGTCGAACACCTGCCCGTAGCGGCCGGACAGGAACGCGCCGCGGTCGATCACCATGTCGATCTCGGTCGCGCCGGCGTCCACCGCGAACGCGGTGTCCTCCAGCTTGACCTTGAGCGTGGACCGCCCGGACGGGAACGCCGTGGCCACCGAGGCCACGTTGATGCCGGTGCCTTCCAGTTCGCCGACCGCGGTCGCGACCATGTCCGGGTAGACGCACACGGCGGCCACCTTCGGCACCTCGGGCCGCTCCGGGTCGGGCCGCCGGGCCTTGGCCGCGAGCGACCGCACCTTGCCGTGGGTGTCCGCGCCTTCCAGCGTGGTCAGGTCCACCATCGAGATCGCGGTGTCGATGGCCCACAGCTTGGCGGCCTTCTTGATGCTGCGCGTGCCCAGACCGGCCGCGCGCTGTTCCACCCCGACCTGGTCGACCCCTGGCAATCCGTGCAGGAAGCGGCGCAGCGAGGCGTCGTCGCGCACCGCGTCCGCGAGCGCCGGCGGCAGCGACGGCGCAGTCGATGTGGCAGCCATGACCCGAGTCTAGGCGGACTGGCACGCCCGTCCTAAGTGAAGACCTTTCCGCTGGTCAGCGGTTTTTGTCGGTGGTCACTCGTACGCTGTGGGCACTCGTTCGTCTTCAGGAGGAGCACCATGACCAGCCTGCCCGACCGACCCAACACCGCCCTACTGGTGATCGACGTGCAGAACGGCGTGGTCGCCTCCGCCCACAACCGCGACGACGTGGTGGCCAACATCCGCACACTCGTGGACCGGGCGCGCGCCGAGGACGTGCCGGTGGTGTGGGTGCAGCACTCCGACGACGACATGCCCAAGGGCAGCGAACAGTGGGAGTACGTGCCGGAACTCGTGCGGAACGACGACGAGCCGCTGGTGCACAAGCTCTACGGCGACTCGTTCGAGGAGACAGACCTGGAGTCCCTCTTGGCCGAGCGGGCGGTGGGCAAGCTCGTCGTGGCCGGCGCCCAGACCGACGCCTGCATCCGCTCCACGCTGCACGGCGCCCTGGTGCGCGGCTACGACGCCACGCTGGTGTCCGACGCCCACACAACGGAGGACCTGAGCCCGTACGGCGCACCGCCGCCGGCCCAGGTCATCGCGCACACCAACCTGTACTGGAAGTACCAGACCGCTCCCGGCCGGCGCGGCGGCACCGTCACCACGGAGGAGGCCACCTTCACAGCCTGACCCGCGGTGGCTGAGCCTCGGTTGGTCACCGAGGCTCAGCCCGCGCTACCAGTGCGACTACGCCTTGAGGGCGGCGTAGCCGGGGTTGATCACGTTCTCGATCAGCGCCTTGCGCTCGTCCAACGGCAGGAAGAGGGCGTCCGCCGCGTCGGCCGTGAACCGGTGCAGGTCGTCCCAGCCGAAGCCGAACTCGTTCACCACGACGCCGAACTCGCCCGTCATCGAGCAGTCGCTCATCAGGCGGTTGTCGGTGTTGACGGTGACCCGGAAGCCGAGGTCCGCCAGCCGCTTGATGGGGTGCTCCGCCAGGGACGCCACGGCGCCGGTCTGGATGTTGGAGGTCGGGCACATCTCCAGGGCGATCCGGCGGTCGCGCACGTAGGCCGCCAGGTGGCCGACCTGGTCGTCCTTGATGTCCTCGGTGATGCGCACGCCGTGGCCGAGCCGCTCGGCGCCGCAGTGCTGCACGGCGCGCCAGATCGACTCGGGGCCGTCCGCCTCGCCGGCGTGGATGGTGAAGTGGGCGTTCTGCTCGCGCAGGTACTCGAACGCGGGCAGCTCGCGGTCGGCCGGGAAGCCCAGCTCGGGGCCGGCGATGTCGAAGCCGACGACACCCTGGTCGCGGTACTTCACCACCAGCTCGGTGATGCGCTGCCACCCGTCGTTCTGGCGCATCGCGCACAGCAGGGTGCCGACCTTGATCCGGTTGCCGGACGCGGCCTCGCCCTGGCGGAAGCCCTCCTGGACGGCCTCGACGGCCTGTTCCAGCGACAGCCCCTTGTCGGTGAACAGCTCGGGGGCGTACCGGATCTCGGCGTAGACGACACCGTCGGCGGCCAGGTCCTGCGCGGCCTCCGAGGCGACCCGGACCAGGGCCGCTTCGTCCTGCATGACACCGCAGGTGTGGGCGAAGCCCTCCAGGTAGCGGACCAGGGAGCCGGAGTTGGCGTTGTCGCGGAACCAGGCGCCCAGGGCGACCGGGTCCGTCGTCGGCAGGCCCTGGTGGCCGGAGGTCTCGGCCAGTTCGATCACCGTCTGGGGGCGGAGGCCACCGTCGAGGTGATCGTGCAGCAGCACCTTCGGCGCGCTGCGCAGGGCCTCCGGGGAAAGCGGGGTTGGCATGCCGGTCACCGTACCCGCGCCCCTGTGACTCCCACCCACACCCGCACACCCGTCGCGACACGCCGCCACCCACCTCCCTCGCCCGATGATCATGTGCGGCTAAGATCACCCCCACGATCACCCCGAGGTCATCCCGAGTGGCGAGAACCACCCGCTCGGATGGCCCGTCCGGTGTTGTGCACTCGTGATGCAGAACTTTCCGCGACCGATCCTCGGACTTGAGTCACCCTCCCGGAGGATCGTCACCGACCGCGTTCACGAGTGCGCCTCCGGTTACCTCCGAGTAGGGTCGGCCTGCGTCACCCGAACGGACTACGGACCCGCAATGAGGCGGCTGTTGCGGCCGGTTCGGGTCCGGGGGGTGGTACAGCCGGGACCCCGACGCGGTTAGGCTCCCGGAGGTCTCCCCTCCCCTGGACGAAGGCATTCAAGCCGTGAACGAGAACAACAACTCCACGATGTCCTTCGATCGGATGCGCAACATGCTGACGCGCGCCGCGGAGATCCGTGAGAGCGAACAGCAGCAGATCTTCGATGCACTGGACGAGATCCACGCGCGGATGTCCCCGCTGGAGTCGCTGGGTTCCGTTCGCAAGCGCCTGTCCGAGCTGCCCGACCGCACCGAGGTCAGCGTGCTGGCCGAGCGCCTGGACGAGGCGCTGGCCAAGCTGGAGGCCCAGGACAACGCCGTGCAGGGCATCGGCCGCGCGGTGGACGGGCTGGTCGACAAGCTGGCCAAGCCGTTCGCCCAGCTCGACGGCCGCCTCGACGGCGTCGCGGGCCGGTTCGAGGGTGTCGCGGGCCGGATGGACGGCCTGGAGGACAAGCTCTCGCACATCCACAAGCGGCTCGACGACCTCGAACTGCACCTGGACAAGCAGGACGGCAAGGTCGAGGCCGTGCCGGGCGCGGTGACCGGTCCCCTGCGGGAGCGGATCGAGGCGCTGGAGGCCGCGCTGCGCGGTCGCCTGGACGAGGTCGACGAGGGCGTGCACGAGCACCTCGACGGCACCCGCGAGGCGCTGGCCCGGTCCGTGGCGGACTCGTCGTCGGCGCTGCACGGCCGCCTGGACGAGACCCGCGACAACCTGAACTCGACGCGCGAGTCCTTCTCGACGTCCCTCCAGCAGACCCGCGAGCAGCTCGCCGGCTCGCTGGCCGAGACCCGCGACTCGCTGGCCGGTTCGGTGGCGGAGACCCGCGACTCGCTCGCCGGTTCCTTGACGGAGACCCGCGACTCGCTGGCGGCGGCGCTGGACGACACCCGCAGCACCGTCCACGGCAAGCTGGACGAGGCCCGCGAGGCGCTGCACGCGGCCCTGGACGAGACCCGCGACCAGGTCGACGCGACCGACCGCCTGGAGGCGCTGGCGCAGCGCCTGGAGCAGGTCACCTCGCGCCTGGACACCATGACCACCCGCCTGGACTCGGTCGAGGACGACTTCGCCGCGCGCCTGGGCGAGCTGACCGGCGTGGTGGAGCAGGGCATCGCGAAGGTCGAGGGCACGCTGTCGTCCCGCCCCGATTCCGACTCGCTCGCGCAGATGGTCCGCAAGAGCAACCAGGAGTCGGAGCTGCGCATCGGCGGCCAGCTCGACGAGGCGATGGCGACCTTCGCGGAACTGATCCTCGGCGGCGGCTCCCCCACCCCGCCCCCGCCGCCCACCGCCCTGCCCCGCCCGCAGCGGCGCACCCGGAAGAACGGCCCGAAGCCGACCGACAACCGCAACGTGGACGACGACGACCTGACCGCCGAAGGCGCCTGACGCCCTCCGCGCGCCGAAAAGGCCCGGCCTCCCTGGGAGGGGAGCGGCCGGGCCTTTCGCGTTCTCACGGGTGTGCCGACGCGGCGACGCGGCGGGACAGGAACGCGCGGCGGCGCGGGCGCAGAGCAGCGCCTCCCAGCGCACGGCGGCGGGCGACGGGCGGGCCTCGCAGCGCATCGCGCGGCGGCGGGCAGCGGGCAGGGCCTCGCAGCGCGGCGGGCAGCGGCGGCGGGGCAGGAACGCGCGGCGGCGGAAGCGCGGGATAAGGGCTCCCGGCACACGGCGGCGGGCAGCGGCGGCGGGGCCTCGCAGCGCATCGCGCGGCGGCAGGCAGCGGCGGCGGCAGGCGGCGGGCGGGGCCTCGCAGCGCATCGCGCGGCGGC
>NZ_JBBEGC010000205.1:0-8144 GCF_037401995.1 Saccharothrix sp. CCNWYY140 | reverse complement strand
TACGGGGATGACGGAAGAAGCCCAAGTGGGGAGGTCTGCTGCGCGAGCTACTTCGAAAAGCGCGCGCCCTGCGGGCGCGAAGGTGTGTGTGGGCGAAGAGCGTGCCCTGCTGTTTTCGCGAGCGGCATGCTGGAGGTCTAGAACCTGCTCAGGGCGGCGCGGACGGCCGAGGCGAAGCGGCGTGGGGCTGTGGCGTCGGTTTGGCGGAAGCCCAGGGATGGCTCGACCAGCTCCAGTTCGAGCAGTAGGGGCGAGCCGTCGGAGTCCGTCACCAGGTCCACCCGCGCGTAGAGGAAGTCGGTGCGGTGCAAGCCCAGGTGGGTTGCCGCCGCGTCCAGGGCATCTTCGGCCACGCGGTGCTGCGGGCCGGTCGGGTGGGCGCCTGACAAGCGTTCCACGATGTACAAGCCCGACTCGTCGTACTCGGCGTCCTTGGTCAGCATCGCGCCCTTGGTGAAGGCGTGCGAGTACTGGCCGCCGAGGTACACCAACGCCGTCTCGCCGACCGCGTCCACGGCCGCCTGGTACGGCTGCACCAGGGCCGGGCCGTCGAGGGAAGCCAGGTGGGCCGAGGCCGTCTCGAAGTCGCCGGGCGAGACGCGCAGCGCGCCCCGGGAGCCGGAGCCGATCGTGGGTTTGATCACGAACTCGCCGGAAGGCCAGTCGGAGAAACCCGGCGAAGCCAACGCCGTGGGCACCACGGGCACGCCCGAGCGGGCCAGGTCGAGCATGTAGGTCTTGTCGGTGTTCCACGGCACGACGGCCGCCGGGTTGGCCAGCGCCGGCACCGAGGCGCACCACGCCAGGAACTCGTCGCGCCGCTCGGGGTAGTCCCACGTCGACCGCAGGACCACCAGATCGGCCGTCTCCCCCGAACCCCACACCGACCACGACGCGTCCACGCCGACGTCGGCCAACGCGCCGACCAAGGCGTCGTCGTCGCCGTCGCCGGTGGGCAGGGAAGCGCAGCTGGCCAGGAGAACCTTCACCTGCTCAGCCTAACCACCCGAAGATCGGCGGTCAGATCGACCAGGGGGACGCCATCTTGCGGCGGTGGGCCGGGCCGATCCTGGTGGCCGCGGTGGTCTCGCGGTCCCAGTCGTGCTGTTCCAGGTCCGTCACCGCCGACACCAGGGCCTCCGCCGCGGCCACGTCCGGGAGCACCACGTCGCCCATCGCGCCGTCGTCGCCGACGAGCACCACGCGTGCCCCCGCACGGCCGATGTTCTGCACCACCGCGCGGGCCGGCTTGCCGTGTTCCGCGACGAACCGCGATGCCGTCTTCACCGCCGCGCCGACCTTCTTGTCCTCAGCCACCCGACAAGACTAGAACCTGCGGGTAACTTCCGTGCACGTGACCGAAACCACCACCACCCACGACCTGGTCGGCGAGTTCCTCACCTGGCACTTCGACCGCAACCCGGGTACCGCCGCGATGCTGGGCTCGCCGGCGCACGACCGGACCCTCGGCGACTTCAGCGCCACCGCCCTGGCCGAGCAGGAACGCGAGGCGGGCGGCTGGCTCGACCGGTTCGCCGCGCTGCGCACCGACGACCTGGAGGAATCGGTCGACCGCGACCTGGTCGTGGCCGTCCTCCGGGGCGTGCGGGCCAAGGCGGAGTGGCCGGCGTGGCGGCGCGACCCGTCGACCTACTCCTCGGCCGTGCTGTACCCGCTGTTCACCGCCTTCCTGCACCGGCTGCGGCCCGAGCCGGAGCTGGTGGACAGCGTCATCGCGCGGCTGGCCGAGGTGCCCGCGCTGCTGGCGCACGCCGAGCGCAACCTCGACCCGGACCTCGCCGCGCCCAAGATCGTCGAACGGGCCGCCGCCCAGGCCGGGACCGGCCGCGCGTTCCTCACCGGCACCCTGCCCGCCGAGGTGACCGACCCGGACCTGCGGGCGAAGCTCGCCGAGGCCGCCGAACCGGCCGCCGCCGCGTTCGACCGGTTCGCCGCCTTCCTGGCCGAGTTCGCGGGCAAGGCCCGCGGTGACTGGCGGATGGGCGAGGCCCGGTACTCCCGGCTGCTGCTGGAGCAGGAGGTCCTGGGCTACGGCGCGGGCGAGCTGCACGAGCGTGGCCGGGTCGCGTACGCCGAGCTGGAACTGGAGATGAAGCGCCTGGCCGGCACCGACGACTGGCACTCGGTGATGGTCGCCCTCCAGGACGACCACCCGCCCACGCCGGAGGCGATGCGCGCGGAGTACGAGGCCGAGACGCTGCGGGCGCGGGCGTTCCTGGTCGAGCGCGGCCTGGTGACGCTGGCCGACGGCGAGGAGTGCCGGGTGGTGCCGTCGCCGACGTTCCAGCGGCCGGTGCTGTCCGTGGCCTCCTACATGTCCCCCGCGCCGCTGACCGACGGCCGCGTCGGGCACTTCTTCGTGCCGTGGCCGCCGGAGGGCTTCACCGCCGAGCAGACCGAGCAGCGGCTGCGCACCAACTCGCGCGCCCAGCTGGCCACGATCGCCGTGCACGAGGCCTACCCCGGCCACCACTGGCACCTGTCGTGGCTGGCCGCGCAGGACCGGCCGGTGCGCAAGGTGTTCCGCACTCCTTACTTCTCCGAGGGCTGGGCGCTGTACGCGGAGAAGCTGCTGCGCGAGCACGGCTACTTCACCGCCGAGCAGGTCGGCGACGAGCGCAAAGCCCACGCCCAGGAGCTGGCGCACGTCGAGGCACGGCTGTTCCGCGCGGCGCGGATGATCGTGGACACCGCGCTGCACTGCGGCGACATGACCGTCGAGCAGGCGGAGCAGTTCATGACGACCAAGGCGTCGCTCACGCCGGGCACGGCGCACGGCGAGGTCACCCGGTACTGCGCGTGGCCGACCCAGGCGCCCTCGTACCTGACCGGCGCGCTGGAGATCGAGAAGATCCGCGACGAGTTCACCGGGACGCAGCGGGAGTTCCACGACAAGCTCGCAGGGTCGGGCGCGCTGCCGCTGGGCCTCGCGCGCCGGGTCGCTCTCGGCGGGTGAGACGCGGAACAGGCGGGGGCCCGCGCGAGTTGGCGTGGGAGAAGCGACGAACGACGGAGGACGGCTGACATGCCCAAGGCAGTGGTGGTGCGCACGACCGGCGGACCCGAGGCGCTGGAGTTCGGCGAGGTCGAGGCGCGCACACCGGGCTCGGGTGAGCTGCTGGTGGACGTGGCCGCGGCCGGCGTCAACTACATCGACACCTACCAGCGCGAGGGCCGCTACCCGCTGCCCCTGCCCTTCGGCCTCGGGCTGGAGGGCGCGGGCCGGGTCGCGGCGGTCGGGCCGGACGTGACCGGGGTCGCGGTCGGCGACCGGGTCGCGTGGGCGCACGGACAGGGCAGCTACGCGGAGCAGGTGGTCGTGCCGGCGGCGGCGGCCGTGCCGGTGCCCGACGGCGTGGACGACGACACGGCCGCGGCGCTGTTGTTGCAGGGCATGACCGCGCACTACCTGGTGGCCTCGACGTACCCGGTGCAGGAGGGCGACACGGTCCTGGTGCACGCCGCCGCGGGCGGGGTCGGCCTCCTGCTGGTGCAGCTGGCCAAGGCGCGCGGGGGCCGGGTGATCGCCACGGTGTCCACGGAGGCCAAGGAGGCGCTGGCGCGGGAGGCGGGCGCGGACGAGGTGATCCGGTACGACCAGGTCGACTTCGCCCCGGTCGTGCGGGAGCTGACCGGCGGGCAGGGCGTGGCGGCGGTGTACGACGGCGTCGGCGCGTCGACGTTCGACGGCAGCCTGGCGAGCCTGAAGCCGCGCGGGTACCTGGTGCTGTTCGGCGCGTCCAGCGGGCCGGTGCCGCCGCTGGACCCGCAGCGCCTCAACCACGCCGGGTCGGTGTACCTGACCCGTCCGTCGCTGGGCGCCTACACGGCGAACCGCGAGGAGCTGGAGTGGCGGGCGCGGGAGCTGTTCGCGGCCGTGGAGGCGGGCGCGTTGGAGATCCGCATCGGGGGCCGCTACCCGCTGGCCGACGCCCGGAAGGCGCACGAGGACCTCGAAGGCCGCCGCACCACGGGCAAGTTGTTGCTGGTGCCGTGAGCCGCCCGCTTCGCGTGCCCGACGCGGTGTCGGGCACGCGAAGCGGGGTGCGCGTCGGTCAGCCCTGGACCTTGACGGCGTCCACGACGAAGATCAGCGTCTCGCCGGGCTGGATGGTGCCCTTGCCGTCCGGGTAGCCCTTCTCCGGCGGGACCACCAGCAGGCGGCGCCCACCTTCCTTCAGGCCGATCAGGCCCTCGTTCCAGCCCTCGATCACGCGGGCCTGGCCGATGTTCTCCAGCGGGAACGGCTTGCCCGCGTCCCAGGAGGCCTCGCGGGTCTTGCGGTCGCGGAAGGTGGCCAGGACGTAGTGCAGCTCGGCGGTCGAACCCTGCTTGATCTCCGCGCCGGTGCCCTCGGTGAGGTCCTTGACCAGCAGGCCGTCCTGCGGCTTGCAGCCGGTCGGCACGGTGATCGCGGGCTTCGCGCCGGGCGCGCCGGTCACCTGGTACTGGGTCGGCTCGCACGGGGGGCCGGTGGGCGTGGGCAGGGCCTGCGCCTGCTCCTCGCTCGTCGCGGTGGCGGGGGCCGACGGGGTGGTGGTCTGGGTGGACGGCCGGTCGCTCGCGGTGCACGCGGTCAGCACCAGACCGGCGGACAACAGGGGCACGAGAGCCAGGGCCGTACGGCCGACAGTACGCATGGTGGCAAACCTTATGGGGCGGGGCCGGCGGCCGTGCCGCCAGGCCCACCAGCAGGCGCAACGCCGGTCACGGTGCGCTGTTCTTGATCTTTGAATGAAACCGCAAATGTGCCACTAATTACCGCTATCGCAGTTCGGGGGCCGAGCGTACAGTAACTCCGCGCACTTGATCGGATACTGACGGCATTCGGCCTTTCGGGTGCAAGGCCGAAGGAGGTGACCCATCGTGTCCGCGAAGCCGATCGGCGATCGCGGCAACCTGTTGCGGGAATTGTTCTGGACCAGGACAGGTCTGCTCCTGCTGATCCTCGTGGTGGCCGCCGGGACGAGCCTGGCCATTTCCAGCACGATGGACCCGGGTCCGCTGCGGAACTTCGTGCTGTCGGTCGGCACCGGCACCATGATCTCCGCCGTGGTCAGCTTCACCCAAACCCTGATCACCAGCACGGCGGCACAACGCGCCCTGGTCACGCCGGTGGTCGAGGAGAGCCGCAAGGCGCTGCGCGAGCTGACCGCCGAGTACCGGGCGCTGGACCGCGAGTTCTTCCCCACCCACGTGTTCGAGCCGACCGCCCGGCCGGACCCGGTGTTCAACCAGCTGATGATGCAGGACCTGGACCGCACCCGGCTCTACGGGTTCCGGGGCTTCACCGGCCGGTACGCGGCCTGCCGGGTGCTGCTGTCGCAGGCGGAGTGCGAGCTCCGCGCCGTCCTCGCCGACCCGCGGGACGACGACGCCATCAGCGGCCGGGGCCGGTACCTGCTGCGGCACGAGGGTGCGGACGGCGATTACGACACCATCGCCGACCGGCTGCGGGAGCAGATCTCGATCGGCCTGGTGGGCCTGTTCCTGGCCCGGAACCGGTGTTCCCGGATCGACCTGACGATCGTGTCGGACCCTCCGCTGGACCGCCTGGAACTGTTCGACGACAGTGCGTGGCTCACCCTCTACAGCAACACCAGCGCGGGCGTCGTCCGGCTTTACCCGCGCACCCTGCGTTTTTCCGAGGGGTCGTTCCTCTACGGCATGGAACGCGCCGAGTTCCTGCGCATCAGCAATTCCAAGGCAGGGCTCCACGTCGTCATCACGCCGAGCACCACGCGGTCCGACTTCCTCGTCCTCTTCGAGAAGATCACCGGCGCCCCGCTGACGGCGGAGGGATTCCGCGAGCTCGAAGAGAAGTTCCACGCCTTCCGCCGGGAATTCTCCACGTTCGCTCAGCTTGGGAGCTGATCCTGCCGTGTTCACCGAGTCCGCCGGGTGCTCCGCCCTCGCGGAGCTGGCCACGATCGTCGCCGTGGCCGACCGCCCCGTCACCGACTCCACCGCCCTCGGTCCCCGCGTCGTCGGCACCCCTGTCGCCGACCACTGGGCACGCGTCGAGCAGCGGTTCCGGGAGTGGGCGGGGCGGCCGGGCCTGCGGGACAGATTGCGCACGCACCTGCGCTCGCTCTCGCCACGCGAAGAGATGCGCGTGGCCGCCAGATCGCGCGAGACCACCACGCACTTCGCGTGGTGCCTGCGCGACGAGCCGGCCGAGCCGTTCACGTTCTGGCTGCACGAGTACAAGCCGCAGCAGGACTGGCGGCAGGGGTACGCCGACTCCATCCACAACCACCGCTACCACTTCTGCACGGTCCTGCTCGCCGGTTCCTACCTGCACGAGCGCTTCGACGCGCGGCTCGCGCCCGACGGCGGGTCGATCGTGGACACCACCCTGCTGCGCAGCACCGAGGCCGTCGAGGGTGACGCCGGGACGATGCTGGCCCACGAGTTCCACCGCATCCCCAAGGCCGCGGACGACACGCTGACCTTCCTGGTCAAGAGCCGCGCGGTCCAGCCGTGGAGCCTGTCGTTCGACCCGGACACCCGGACCAGCCACCGGCACGTGCCCGTGGAGTCCAGGTTGGAGGAACTGACGAACACCCTCTAAGGATCACCACCCCGCCTTACCATCGGCCCACCCGGCACGGGAGGGTCCGATGAGCACGGTCTCGGCGAGGTCGATCTCCGAGGTGGAGTCCCAGGTCTGGCGCCTGTGCCACGACCTGGCGGCGAAGTTGCAGTTCCACGGCTGGCACCACGTCAGCTTCGTGCGCGACAAAGCAGTCCACTTCGCCCAGCGCAACGGCGCGGACGTCGCGCTGGTCGAAGTGGCCGCTTTGGTCCACGACGTGAACTACATGGTCCGGAAGAACTCGTTGCCAGTGGACGGTCGGGACTTGCGACTGTCCATCCTGGCGCGGGCGGACGTGTGCCCCGAGGTGGCGTGCCGCGTGGACGCCGTGGTCGAAGAGGCCGAGATGCGGACGCGGCACCGGGACATCTCCTTGGAGGCGCAGGCCCTGTCGGACGCGGACACGCTGTTCAAGGCCCTGCCGGTGACGCCGGTGGTGCTCGCGCCCAAGTACCTGGAGGAGAACGGCATCACGCTCCGGGAGCTGGCGCACAAGATCGTCGGCGAACAGCAGGCGAAAGCTGACGACGGGTACTACTTCTACGACCCGGAAGCGGCGGCCACGTACTCGCGCTGGGCCACGGCCAACCTGGAACTGTGGCAGTGCATCGTAGAATCGTTGAACGATCCTACGGTCGACCGACTACTGACCGCTGTGTCCTAAACCCGATCCGGCCGGATTTACTCCGTTCGCGCACAGAAATTGGTCCGAACACCCACGTAAGGCCACGGACCGTGGCCCGTCCCACACCCGTGAAGCCGCGGCGCGCGACCGCGGTGGGGGTGGAGGTGCCCGGTGTTCGCCGACGACAGGACGGTCCCGTTACCCGAAACGGTCACGCCGGAAACAGTACGAGCCGCCCTGGCAGGCGACCGCCGCTCGGTGGACCGCCTGCTGTCGGTCGTCCGCCCCGCCGTCCTCCGCTACTGCCGAGCCCGCCTGGGCTCGGGCGCGGCAGACGACGTGGCCCAAGAGGTCTGCCTGGCCGTCCTCCAAGCCCTCCCCCGCTACCAGGACCAGGGCCGCCCCTTCCTGGCCTTCGTCTACGGCATCGCCTCCCACAAGGTCGCCGACGCCCACCGCTCCAACGCCCGAAACCGCTCCGACCCGATGGCCGATGTCCCGGATGGTCCGGTGCTGGACGCGGGGCCGGAGGCATTGGTGCTGCGGGGGGAGTTGTCGGAGGAGATGTCGCGGTTGTTGGATCTGCTGCCTGCGAAGCAGCGGGAGATCTTGGTGCTGCGGGTCGTGGTGGGGTTGTCGGCGGAGGAGACGGCGGATGCGGTCGAGTCGACGCCGGGCGCGGTGCGGGTGGCTCAACACCGGGCATTGACGCGGCTGCGCAAGGCAGTGATGGATAACATGGCCTGCCTTTAACCGACACACAACGCCCGACTTCTCGCCGCGCGCGCAAAGCTCGACTTTCGGCGCGCACGCAACACGGCCCTTCCGCGCGCAGCGCGCACTTCGCGCGCGGAGCGCGCGGTAGGTGTTACCTACAAGTGGAGGGCCTCGGTTCCCCCA
>NZ_JBBEGC010000204.1:0-8236 GCF_037401995.1 Saccharothrix sp. CCNWYY140 | reverse complement strand
CGGGGATGACACAAGCAAGAAGCCCAAGTTGCGCTGTGTCCTCCTCGGTGGACTGCCGCTTGCCGGCTCCGCCGAAGGGCACCCGCTGCGCGGGGAAGGGTGGCTGCTTGGTGTTTGGTTAGCCGACGGCGGTGCCGGGGAGGGTTATCGAGATGGGGGTTACGCCGGCGATCTTGCGCCAGCGGGTGGCGCGGATGGCTGATGTTGTCAGGGCGTCCAAGGCTGTCTTGCGGAGGTCGGCGTCTTCCGTGCGTTCGATCACCCCGCGCCATGCCACGCAGCCGTCCGTCTCCACGGCGATCAGGGCCGCGATGGCCGAGGCCGCGCTGTCCACCGGGGCCGGGGGGAGGTAGGCCGGAGCAGGGGGTCGGGGGGTTGCGCCCTTGTCGCGTAGCCAGCGTTCTGTGGTGTCGCGGCGGGCTCTGTGGGCCAGGGCGCCTTCCTCCACGGCTGCGGCCTGTTGGGCTGCGAAGGCGCTGACCAGGCCGTATGTCCACACTGCCGCGTGTTCGGCGGCTAGGGCGTCCTGTACTGCGTCCACGCTCACGACAGGGCCTCCAACAAGCTTGCGCAGCCGGCCGACACCGACGCCACCAAGCCCGCTCGGTGTGTGGGCACGGTGGGGGCCAGGTCGGCGGCCTGTTTCTGTGCTGCCCGCAGGGCCGTCACCAGCTGGTCCCTGGTCGCGCCTGCTGGGGGTGTGACGGACGTGGGAGTGGTTGCCGAAGGGGAGGACGTCGTGGGGACCTTGGGGGTTGCTCGGTCGATCTCGGCTGCCAACTTCGCCGCGTGTTCGGTGCGGGCCGCTGCTGTTTCCGGGGCTCCTACGGCTGTGGCCAGGGCCGCGTCCGAGCGGGCCGTGCGGAGGAGGTCCTCCAGGGCGTCCGGGGGCGGCGGGGGAGGCGGGGGTGTGGTGCACGCAACCGCCAAGGGCGCGGTGGCCGCCGCCACCAGCACGCCGCGCCTGCTGAGCGCCGTTCTTCCGATCACGCGTCCCGATCCTGCCAGAGGCGTCTTGATCGCCTCTGCGGCGTGCGGAGGCGCGGAGACGAGATAGTCTGGGCGACCAACGGCCGGCGGGGTGCAGCGTCGGCCGGGGTCGCCGTGCCCTCTGCACTCGAAGCTCTAAGGAGTCACCAACGTGTCCAGCCCGCCGCGCGGAGATCTCGCCGCGCAGCTAGCACCCGTCGTGCGGGAGGCGGTCGAGGCCATCGGCTTCGACCTCGAGACGCTCGACGTGAACCAGGCTGGGCGTCGCCGGCTGGTGAAGGTCGTCGTGGACGGCGACGACGGGGTCGGATTGGACGAGGTGGCGCAGGCCAGCCGCGCCGTGTCCGCCGCCCTCGACGCGCACGAGCACCTCATCGCGGGCCCGTACACGCTCGAAGTGACCTCGCCGGGCGCCGACCGCCCGCTCACCAGGCCGCGCCACTGGAAGCGCGCCCGGCTGCGCCTGGTCAAGGTCAAGCAGCCCGATCAGGTGGAGTGGTTCGGCCGCGTGGGCGAGGCCGACGACACGGGGGTCGTGCTGCTGGTCAAGGGCGAGCTGCGCCGCGTCGAGTACAAGACGATCGAGCGCGCCGTCGTGGAAGTGGAGTTCAAGCAGCCGCCCGTCGAGGAGCTCGCGCTCCTGGAAGGCCGCGCGCCGAAGGAGGAGTCGGAGTGAACGTCGACATCGCCGCACTGCGGGCGATCGAACGGGACAAGGACATCCCCTTCGACACCGTGCTGGAAGCCATCGAGACCGCCCTGCTGACCGCGTACAAGCACACCGAGGGCCACAGCTCGCACTCGCGGGTGGAGATCGACCGCAAGACCGGTGTCGTGCGCGTGCTCGCCCAGGAGATCGGCCAGGACGGCCAGGTCCTGGAGGAGTGGGACGACACCCCCGAGGGCTTCGGCCGCATCGCCGCCACCACCGCCCGCCAGGTCATCCTCCAGCGCCTGCGCGACGCCGAGCACGAGCGCACCTTCGGCGAGTTCTCCGCGAAGGAGGGCGAGATCATCGGCGGTGTCGTGCAGCGCGACGCCCGCGCCAACGCGCGCGGCATGGTCGTGGTGCAGATAGGGGACACCGAGGGTGTGCTGCCGCCCGCCGAGCAGGTGCCCGGCGAGGCCTACGAGCACGGCTCGCGCATCAAGTGCTACGTGGTGGGCGTCTCCCGTGGCGCGCGCGGCCCCCAGATCACCCTGTCCCGGACCCACCCGAACCTGGTGCGCAAGCTGTTCGCGCTGGAGGTCCCGGAGATCGCGGACGGCACCGTGGAGATCCCCGCGGTGGCACGTGAGGCAGGTCACCGTTCCAAGATCGCGGTCCGCTCGACCGTCGCCGGCGTCAACGCCAAGGGCGCGTGCATCGGCCCGATGGGCGCCCGGGTGCGCAACGTCATGAGCGAGCTGGCGGGCGAGAAGATCGACATCATCGACTTCTCCGAGGACCCGGCCACGTTCGTCGGGAATGCCCTGTCACCTGCGAAGGTTGTGTCTGTGCGGGTGGTCGACGAGCGGGCCAAGACGGCGCGCGTGGTCGTGCCGGACTTCCAGCTCTCCCTCGCCATCGGCAAGGAGGGGCAGAACGCCCGGTTGGCCGCCCGGCTGACGGGGTGGAAGATCGACATCCGCAGCGATGTGGCGGGTGCCCCGACGGGCGCCACCACATCCGGTTCGGCTGATTGAGCGGCAGGAGATAGACTTCTCAGTGGTTCGACGTCGGGGATCGGTTTTCACGCACAACGGCCCGGTTCGTACGTGCATAGGATGCCGCGCCCGGACGTTGCCCTCCGAGTTGCTGCGCGTCGTGGTCGTGGACGGGGCCGTGGTCCCGGACGCGCGTCGACGGCTGCCCGGTCGGGGCGCTTGGCTGCACCCCGATCCGAGCTGCCTCCGCGACGCAGAGAAGCGGCGGGCGTTCCCGCGGGCCTTCAGGGTCCCGGGGCCGCTCGACGTGGAACGCGTGCGCGGGCACCTCGCACAGCAGGAGCACCAGGTCCAGGGATCGACCCTGGACCGCCAGGAAGCAAGGAAGCAGGTCGACCCGTCATGAGTCAGCCGTGAAGCTGAAGACATGAACGCGCGACGTTAAGACGAGGTCGACGGGACTGCCGCCGGCCTCATCACCAGAGGAGTGCAGTGGCAGGCAAGGCCCGTGTGCACGAGCTCGCGAAAGAGCTCGGTGTCACTAGTAAGGAACTGCTCACGAAGCTCGCCGACCAGGGCGAGTACGTGAAGTCCGCGTCCAGTACCGTCGAGGCCCCCGTGGCCCGACGGCTGCGTGACGCCTACGCCGCGAAGTCAGAGGCGAAGCCCAAGCCGGCCGGCGCGCGCCCCGCGCCGCCGAAGCCGCAGGCGACCGCGGCCCCGTCCCAGTCCACGACCGACGCGAAGCCCGCGGCACCGGTCGGCAAGCCGGGCCCGCGCCCGGTGCCCGGCCCGAAGCCGCAGGCCCCCAAGCCCGCGCCGAAGCCGGCTCCGGCCGCCCCGGCCCCGGTGGCGCCCGCCGCCCAGGCCCCGGCTGCCCAGGCTCCGGCCGCCCAGGCTCCGGCTGCCCCGGCCGCGCAGGCCCCGGCCGCTCCGGCCGCGTCCACCCAGGCCCCGTTCCAGGCGCCGGCCCCGCAGCAGCAGGGTCCGAAGCCCGGTAATGCGCCGCGTCCCGGCCCGCGTCAGCAGCCGGCCGCCGCGCAGGGCGGCTCGTCCGTCGTGCCGCCGAAGCCGCAGGCCCCCAAGCCCGCGGGTCCGCGCGCGCCGCGTCCGGGCAACAACCCCTTCGGCGTGGGCGGCGGTGCTCCGGCTCCGCGTCCGGCCCCGCCGCGTCCTTCCCAGCCCGGTCCCGACCGCGGCGAGCGCGGGCCCAAGCCCGGCGACCCGCGTCCCAGCGGGCCTCGTCCCGGCGGTGACTCGCGTCCGGGCGGTCCCCGTCCGGGTGGCGGCGCCGGTTCCGGCGGTCCGCGCCCGAACCCGGGCAACATGCCGCCTCGGCCGAACCCGGGCATGATGCCCGGTCGTCCGTCCGGCCCGCGTCCCGGTCCCGGCGGTGGCGGCGGTGGCCGTCCCGGCGGCGGCCCCGGTGGCGGCGGTCGTGGTCCCGGTGGCGGCGGCGGTCGTCCCGGCGGTGGCGGCGGTGGCGGTGGCTTCCGCGGCGGTCCCGGTGGGGGCGGCGGCGGTGGCGGCTTCCGGCCCGGCGGTGGCGGTGGCGGTGGCGGTGGCTTCCGCCCCGGCGGCGGTGGCGGCGGCGGTGGCGGTGCCCCGGCCGGTGGTGGCGGCTTCCGCGGTGGCGGCGGTCGTCCCGGTGGCGGTGGCCCCGGCGGTCGCGGTGGCGCGGCCGGCGCGTTCGGTCGTCCGGGTGGTCCGGCGCGCCGTGGACGCAAGTCCAAGCGGCAGAAGCGCCAGGAGTACATGGACAACATGCAGGCGCCTTCGGTCGGTGGCGTCCGCCTGCCCAAGGGCAGCGGCGAGACCATCCGCCTGCCGCGCGGCGCCTCGCTGACCGACTTCGCCGACAAGATCAACGCCAACCCGGCTTCGCTGGTGCAGGTGCTGTTCCACCTCGGCGAGATGGTCACCGCGACGCAGTCGGTGTCCGACGAGATCCTGGAGCTGCTCGGCTCCGAGATGAACTACAACGTGCAGGTCGTGTCCCCCGAGGAGGAGGACCGCGAGCTGCTCGAGACGTTCGACATCACCTACGGCGACGACGCCGGTGGCGAGGAGGACCTCCAGGTCCGCCCGCCGGTCGTCACCGTCATGGGTCACGTCGACCACGGCAAGACGCGCCTGCTGGACACCATCCGGAAGGCGAAGGTCGCCGAGGGCGAGGCGGGTGGCATCACCCAGCACATCGGCGCCTACCAGGTCCGCACGGAGCTGGAGGGCAACGAGCGCCTCATCACCTTCATCGACACCCCGGGTCACGAGGCGTTCACCGCCATGCGTGCCCGTGGCGCGAACTCGACCGACATCGCGGTGATCGTGGTGGCGGCCGACGACGGCGTCATGCCGCAGACGGTGGAGGCGATCAACCACGCCCAGGCGGCCGACGCGCCGATCGTGGTCGCGGTCAACAAGATCGACAAGGAGGGGGCCAACCCCGCCAAGATCCGCCAGCAGCTCACCGAGTACGGGCTGGTCGCCGAGGAGTACGGCGGCGACACCATGTTCGTGGACATCTCGGCCAAGCAGGGCATCAACATCGACGGCCTGCTGGAAGCGATCCTGCTGACCGCCGACGCCTCGCTGGACCTGCGCGCCAACCCGGAGATGGAGGCGCAGGGCGTCGCCATCGAGGCGCACCTGGACCGCGGTCGCGGCCCGGTGGCCACGGTGCTGGTGCAGCGCGGCACGCTGCGCGTGGGCGACTCGATCGTGGCGGGCGCCGCCTACGGTCGCGTGCGCCGCATGGTGGACGAGCACGGCGTGGACGTCACCGAGGCGTACCCGTCGCGTCCGGTGCAGGTCATCGGCCTCACCTCGGTGCCCGGCGCGGGTGACACGTTCCTCGTGGTCGAGGAGGACCGGGTGGCCCGGCAGATCGCCGAGCGCCGCCAGGCCCGCAACCGCAACGCCATGAACGCGGCCAAGCGGAAGCGCGTCAGCCTGGAGGACCTGGACGCCGCGCTGAAGGAGACCAGCCAGCTCACGCTGATCATCAAGGGTGACAACTCGGGTACCGTCGAGGCCCTGGAAGACGCCCTGATGAAGATCGAGGTCGGCGACGACGTCGAACTGCGGGTCATCCACCGCGGTGTCGGTGGCATCACCGAAGGCGACATCAACCTCGCCGTCGCGGGTAGCGCGATCGTCCTGGGCTTCAACGTCCGGGCCGAGGGCAAGGCCACCGAGCTGGCCAACCGCGAGGGCGTCGACGTCCGCTACTACACGGTGATCTACCAGGCGATCGACGAGATCGAGCAGGCCCTCAAGGGCATGCTCAAGCCGGAGTACGAAGAGGTCCAGCTGGGCCGCGCGGAGGTCCGCGAGGTCTTCAAGTCCTCCAAGGTCGGCACGATCGCGGGTTGCCTCGTCATGTCGGGCGAGATCCGCCGCAACGCGCGGGCTCGTCTGCTGCGCGACAACAACGTCATCCAGGAGAACCTGCCGATCAGCTCGCTGCGGCGGTTCAAGGAGGACGCGACCGAGGTCCGCGAGGGCTTCGAGTGCGGTCTGACGCTGGGCAACTACTCCGACCTGAAGGTCGGCGACGTCATCGAGACCTTCGAGATGCGCGAGAAGCCGCGCGTCTGATGTCTCACGGCCGCCGGGGGCTCCTCGCGAGGGGAGCCCCCGGCACCACCAACGGTGATCACACTTGTACGTAGGTGCCCTTGAGCTGGACGTGCTGCTCGGCGACGTCCACTCGTTGAAGCAGAAGCGGTCCGTGGTGAAGCCCGTCGTGGCCGAACTGCGGCGCAGGTTCGAGGTGTCCGTCGCCGAGGCGGGCCACCTGGACCTGCACCGCCGGGCGCTGATCGGGGTCGCGGCCGTCGCCGCCGACGCCGAACACGTCCGGGACGTCCTCGCCGCGTGCGAGCGGCTCGTCGCGGGCCGCCCGGAACTGGAACTTCTCTCCGCCCGCCACCGGTTGGTCGGGCCGGAGGACGACTAACGGCGGCTCCTCGCCTCGTTCGAGGACTGCCGGTGTGTGAAGGAGGGAGCGCCGTGGCCGACCAGGCACGCGCGCGCAAGCTGGCCAAGCGGATCTCGCAGATCGTGGCCTCCGCGCTCGAACACGAGGTGAAGGACCCGCGCCTGGCCCGGGTGACCATCACCGACACGAAGGTGACCGGAGACCTGCACGACGCGACGATCTACTACACCGTGCTGGGCGAGAAGCTCGACTCGGAACCGGACCTCGCGGGCGCCGCCGCCGCCTTGGAGAAGGCGAAGGGCGTCCTGCGGACGATGGTCGGCCAGCAGACCGGCGTCCGCTTCACGCCGACCCTGTCGTTCGTCACCGACACCGTCCCCGACACGGCCCGCCACATGGACGAACTGCTGGCCCGCGCCCGCGAGGCGGACGCGGAGGTGGCCCGCCTGGCTTCGGGCGCCGAACCCGCGGGCGAGGCGGACCCGTACAAGCCCCCGCGCGAAGCCGAGGAAGCCGACTAGCGTTCCAGTCGTGTCCACTGACCTGAACGCCCCCCTGCGCGCCGCCGCGAAGACCCTGACCGAAGCCACCGACGTGACCCTCCTGGCCCACGTGAACCCGGACGCCGACGCGCTGGGCAGCGCCTTGGCCCTGGGCCTGGTCCTGCACCGGATGGGCAAGGAGGTCCGGGTCTCGTTCGGCGCACCCGACGAGGTGCCGGAGACCCTGCGGGAACTGGACGTGGCCGGCTTGCTGGTCCCGGCGTCCGCGGTGCCTGCGGCTCCCGAGGTGCTGGTGGCGCTGGACACCGGCTCGGTGAAGCGGCTGGGTCCGTTGGCCGATCGGGTCCCGGCGGCGGGCGCTGTGGTGGTGTTGGACCACCACGTGTCCAACCCGGGGTACGGGACCGTGAACGTCATCGACGACACCGCTGAGGCGACTGCCTTGGTGGTGTTGCGGTTGCTGGACGAGTTGGGCGTTGAGCTGGACGAGCCTGTCGCGCGGTGTGTTTATGCGGGGTTGGTGACCGATACGCGGTCGTTCCGGCATGCGTCTTCGGAGACCCATTTGGTCGCGGCTCGGTTGTTGGACGCCGGGGTGGACGCGGAGGCTGTGGCGCGGCCTTTGATGGACTCCCACCCGTTCGGGTATTTGGGGATGCTGGCGAAGGTGCTGTCACGGGCTTCGCTGGAGCCGGAGGCGGCGGGTGGCATGGGATTCGTGCACGCTGTGGTGACCTTGGAGGACGCGGATGGATTGCGTCCGGAGGAGGTCGAGAGTGTGGTGGATCTGGTGCGGACCACTGCCGAGGCCGAGGTTGCTGCGGTGTTGAAGGAATTGCGGCCGGCTTATTGGTCGGTGTCTTTGCGGGCTGTTTCTCGGGTGGATGTTCGGGAGGTGGCTCAGTTGTTGGGTGGTGGGGGGCACCGGTTGGCGGCTGGGTTCACGGCTCGGGGTGAGGCTGAGGACGTGCTGGCCAACTTGCGGCAGGCTTTGGACACCATCACCAAGGCCTGACCGGCCCCAGCACACCGAGCCGAAGGCACTACGCCCGCGCACCAGCCTGCCTTCGCCCGCAGGGCGCTACGCGCCGAAGGCGCGAGCCGAAGCGGCTAGCGACCACGGGAAGGGCCTCGGTTTCTTTCCCCGTCCGGC
>NZ_JBBEGC010000203.1:0-8562 GCF_037401995.1 Saccharothrix sp. CCNWYY140 | reverse complement strand
CCCGGAAAATGCGGTAGCCCTTCGGGCAGGCCATACGGGGATGACACAAGCAAGAAGCCCAGGCAGAGGTGTGCCGTCCGGCAGCTTCATGAAAAGCAGGGCGCGCGCAGGCCGGGGGTGGAGAAGCGTGCGCTGCGCGCAGGCGGGGGTGGGTGCGGGGTTAGGTGTGTACTCGGGGTGGAGGGGCGTCTACGCCGCAGGTGTGGCATTCGTGGCCTGGTTCTTGGGGGCGGAGGACGTTGTTGTTCGTGCCCAAGGCCAGCAGGCCGCCTGCCGCGCATGCCGCTGCGCACAGCAGGAGCGCTGTCTGCCAGCCGTCGGTCAGCGCCGCCGGGTCCGCATACCGATCACCCGTCAAGCCCACCGCCGCCGGTAGCACGGCCACCGCCAGCAGGCTCCCCGTCCTGGCGACCGCGTTGTTCACGCCCGATGCCACGCCGGCGAACCTGTCCGGGGCCGCCGCCAGCACGGTGGCTGTTACGGGAGCAACCACCACCGCCAAGCCCAGGCCGAAGACCACGATCCCCGGTAGTACACCCGCCAGGTAGGACGCACCGGGTTCGGCCTGCCGTAGTAGCAGCATTCCTCCCGCGACGAGCAAAGGTCCGATGACTAGCTGTGCCCGAGGTCCGAACTGTTGGGCCAGGCGACCGGATCTGGCGGACAGCGCCAGCATGATCACCGTGATCGGGAGGCTCGCCAACCCGGCCGCCATAGGCGTGTACCCGAGGGACACCTGGAGTTGGAGGACCATCAAGACCAAGACCCCGCCCAAGGCCGCGTAAACCAGGAACGTGAGGGCGTTGGCCAGCACAAATGTTCGGTCGCTGAACAATTGGGGCGGGACCAGCGGGTCGTGGCCACGGCGTTGCAGGAGGACGAAAGCCACCAAGCCGACGACGCCCACCACACCCGCGCCCACGACTAGCGGGTCGAGGCCGCGAGACGGGGCTTCGACCAGGGCGCCGGTGATCCCCGCCAGGCCCAGAGCTCCGACTACTGACTCCAGGATGTTGGGCCGGCCGACCAGGGTTTCGTCCTGCGACTCGGGGACCTTGGTCCGCGCCAGCCACACGCACACCACCGCCACGGGCAGGTTGACCAGGAACGCCAGCCGCCACGACCAGACCTGCACCAACAACCCACCCAACAACGGCCCGACCGCCGCAGCCACGCCGGACAGACCGGACCACGCACCGATGGCCCGCGCACGATCACCCGGCACGAAGGCGGACTGGATGATCGCCAGCGAACCCGGAGTCAGCAGGGCACCTCCGACGCCTTGCAGCACACGTGCGGCGACCAGAAGCTCCGTGGACGGTGCCAAGCCGCACAGCAGGGACGCCGCGCCGAACCAGATCACGCCGAACACGAAGACCCGCCGCTGGCCGTACCGGTCCCCCAGCGAGCCCGCGACCAGGATCAACGACGCCAGCGACAGCAGGTACCCGTCGAGGATCCACTGCAACCCGGCAACGTCGGCATCGAGCTCGGCCCCTATGCGCGGCAGGGCCACGTTGACGACCGTGCTGTCGAGCATCGCCATGCCCGAGCCCAGGATCGTCGCGGCGAGGACAGCCCTGGCGCGCGGAGTACCCCAAACGACCGTGTTCGCCACTCGCCCATTGTGGCCGCGCGAGGCCGCGTCGGCTTGTCGCGTCGGGTTTTGCGCCGATCGGAAGAGCTGATCGGCGCAAAACCCGACGCGACGAGCCGACTTCCAGGCGGCCGAGCCGACCCGGCGGAGCCGGGTCAATCAGACACTGGGCGGTTCAGGGTGGCCACGAACTTGTACCGGTCGCCCCGGTACACCGAGCGGACCCACTCGACGGGGTTGCCCTCGGTGTCGAACGAGTGCCGGGACAGCAGCAGCATCGGCAGGCCGATGTCCGCACCCAGCAGCTCCGCCTCCTCCGGCGAGGCCAGCGCGGTCTCGATGGTCTCCTCCGCGTGACCCATCTCGACCCCGAAGCGTTCCCGCAGGACCTGGTACAGCGAGGCACCGGGCGCCAGGTAGCGCCGCAGCCCGCGGAACCGGCCCAGGGCCAGGTGCGTGGTCTCGATCGCCATCGGTTCGCCGTCGGCCAGGCGCAGGCGGTGCAGGCGCAGGACCTTCGCGCCGGCGCGCACGCCGAGCAGCCTGGCCAGCTCGGCCTCCGCCGGCATCTCCGACGCCTCGATCAGGCGCGACGACGGTTGGCGGCCCTGTGCCTTCATGTCCTCTGTGTACGAGGACAGCTGAAGTCGTTGCGCCACCTTGGGTTCCGCCGCGAACGTGCCCTTGCCCTGCACGCGCAGCAGGCGGCCCTCGACGGTCAGTTCCGCCAGCGCCTGCCGCACGGTCGTGCGCGACACGTCGAACTCCGCGGCGAGCGACCGTTCGGTCGGGATGGGTGATCCCGGCGGCAGCGCGCGCAACAGGTCGAGCAGGTGCCGCTTGAGGCCCCAGTACTTCGGCTCGCGCTGTGCGCGAGACCTGGCGTCGACGCCAGTTGCCGGGCTCGTCTCCAGCATGCCTTCCTCCTCGACCGGTCAGCGCTCTCCCACGCACAGGATGCCTTGTCCACGTCGGATCGTGCGTGCGAACCCCCGACAACGCGTCCGCGAAGCCGGCGAAATTCGTCCGATGACTTTGCAACGTCTCGGCAACGTCCTTGACAGGTCCTGTGGCGAGGCACACTCTAGGCCGCATTGGTCTACACCACTTTGGTCGTTCCGGTCAGCGGGACCGGGGCATTGGGAAAGGGCGCACAACGTGAAGGGCTGGAGAGGACTGGCCGTAGGTGCCGCCGCACTCGCGGTGGCCGTGGCCGGATGTGGCACGAGCACCGACAAGGGCAGCGGCAACTCCGGTGAAGCCAAGACGCTGACCGTCTGGTTGATGGACGGCTCCGCGCCGACCACCCTCACCGACGCGTTGCACAAGGAGTTCCAGGACTCGAACCCCGGCGTCACCGTCAAGTACGACATCCAGAAGTGGAACGGCATCCAGGAGAAGCTGACCACCGCTCTGACCAGCAACAACCCGCCGGACATCATCGAGCTGGGCAACACCCAGACGGCGAAGTTCGCGGCCGAGGAGACCCTGCTCGACCTCAGCGGCGACGTCTCGGGCCTCAACGGCGACCAGTGGCTGTCCGGTCTCAAGGACTCCCTGACCTGGGACGGCAAGCAGTACGGCCTGCCGTTCTACGCCGCGAACCGCACGGTGATCTACCGGACGGACCTGTTCAAGGCCGCGGGCATCGAGAGCGCCCCGAAGTCGCGTGACGAGTGGATCGCGGCCATCGAGAAGCTCAAGGCCGCCAACGCGGCGGACCCGGAGTTCCAGGCCCTGTACCTGCCGGGCCAGTCCTGGTACGCGCTGCTGTCCTTCATCTGGGACGAGGGCGGCGACGTGGCCAAGGCGCAGGGCTCCGCGTGGGCCGGCGCGCTGAACACCCCCGAGGCCAAGGCCGGTGTCGACTTCTACAAGAAGCTGGTCGACGCCTCCGCCACCAAGGCCCCGAAGGACGCCGACGAGGCCACCCCGCAGCAGTTCGAGGTGTTCGCCAAGGGCAAGACCGCGATGATGATCGGTCTGCCGTGGGAGCTGGGCAGCGCCGTCAAGGCCGACCCGACCCTGAAGGACAAGACCTCGGCGTTCCCGATCCCGTCCAAGACCGCGGGCAAGACCGCCCCGGTGTTCCTGGGCGGCTCGAACCTGGCCGTCCCGGCCGGCTCGAAGAACCAGGACCTCGCCAAGGCCTACCTCAAGCTGCTGAGCAGCAAGAAGTACCAGGACATGCTGGCCGAGGGCGGCGCGGTGCCGGGCACCTCGAAGGACACGGCCAAGCTGGCCACCACCCCGCTGGGCAAGGCGCTCGCCGACTCCGCCCCGAACGGCAAGGTCACCCCGACCACGCCCGCCTGGGCCGCCGTCGAGGCCGGCCAGAACCCGCTGAAGGACATGCTGACCGCCTACCTGACCGGCGCGAAGTCGCTGGACCAGGCCACGGCCGACGCCAACGCCGCCCTGTCCAAGACCCTGGGCGGATGACCTCAGCATGACGGCGGTCCACACCACCGACGCCGCGGTGCCGACGAACTCGTCGGCACCGCGGCGTGCCGCACCGGGCGGCGCGCCGCGCCGTCGGGGCAGCGCCTTCGACCGGCTGCTGCCCTACCTGCTGCTGGCCCCCGCACTGGTCGCCATCCTGTGGCTGATCGGCTGGCCGGTCCTGTCCCTGCTCGTGACGAGCTTCCGGCAGCTCAACCTCAAGGAGCTGACCCGGGGCCAGGTCGTGTGGGTCGGCCTGGACAACTACACGAAGATCTTCGCCGAGCCGGAGTTCTGGACGATCGCGGTCCGCACCGTGGTGTTCACGGCGGCCGTGGTGGCGGTCTCGGTGGTGGCGGGTCTGCTGATCGCGCTGCTGATGCGGCAGATCAGCCCGGTGGTGCGGATCGCGTTGCAGGTCGCGATGCTGCTGGCGTGGGCCATGCCGCTGCTCGCGGCGACCACGGTCTACCAGTGGATCTTCGACCAGCAGTACGGCATCCTCAACAAGACCCTGGTCAAGCTGGGTTTCGACGCCTTCGCCGGGTTCTCGTGGTTCACCACGGGCACGTCGACGATGGCCGTGATCGGGCTGCTGATCGTGTGGCAGGCCATCCCGTTCCTGGCGTTCTCGCTGTACGCGGGCGTGATCGGCATCCCGCGCGAGCAGTACGAGGCCGCCGGCATCGACGGCGCCTCGGCCTGGCAGGCGTTCCGCAACGTCACGTGGCCGGAGATCCGGCCGCTGCTGCTCATGGTCACGTTCCTGTCCCTGCTGTGGGACTTCAAGGTCTTCGCCCAGATCTGGGCGTTCAAGAAGGGCGGCCCGGACGGCGCGAGCACCACGCTGCCCGTCTACCAGTACCTGGAAGGCATCTCCAAGAGCCACTTCGGCGTGGCCGCGGCGGTGTCGGTCGTGATGATGCTGCTGCTCGGGCTGCTCACCTTCCAGTACCTGCGCCGCCTGCTCCGCCAGGAGGGGTCACTGTGACGAAGAAGGTCACGGCCAACGTCGTCGGCATCGTCCTGTCGGTGTTCTTCGCGTTCCCCGTCTACTGGATGCTGTCCTCGGCGTTCAAGCCGACCAGGGAACTGGTGTCCACCGACTACGACCTCATCCCGCTGTCGGTCACCGCGACCAACTTCGCGACGGCGTGGAACAAGCCCGGGTTCCTCAGCTCGATGGGCAACAGCCTGTTCGTGACGCTGGGCGCGGTGATCGCGTCGATCGTCGTGGGCCTGCTGGCCGCCCTGGCGATGTCCCGGATGCGGTTCAAGGGCCGCAAGCAGTTCGTGCTGCTCATGCTGGTGGCGCAGATGGCGCCGTTCGAGGCGCTGCTGATCCCGATGTTCCTCATGATGCGGGACCTGGACCTGCTGGACCGGCTGCCGTCGCTGATCCTGATCTACTTCGCGGTGACGCTGCCGTTCTGCGCGTGGACGCTGCGCGGGTTCGTCAACGGCATCCCGCTGGAGCTGGAGGAGGCCGCGATGGTCGACGGCTGCGGCCGGTGGGGCGCGTTCCGCCGCGTCACGCTGCCGCTGCTCGGCCCGGGTCTCGTGGCCACCTCGGTGTTCGCGTTCGTCACGGCGTGGAACGAGTTCCTCTACGCCCTCTCGCTGATCAAGGACCAGGGCAAGGAGACGCTGCCGGTGTGGCTCTCCGGGTTCCAGAGCGCGTTCGGCACGGACTGGGGCGGCGCGATGGCCGCGTCCGCGCTGTTCACGCTGCCGGTCCTGGTGTTCTTCCTCATCGTCCAGCGCAAGATGGTCACCGGTGTCACCGCCGGTGCCGTGAAGGGGTAGGCGCATGTCGTTGCACCAGCTCGCCGCAGCTGTGCTGCTCCCGGGGTTCCACGGCACGACCGCACCGGACTGGCTGCTCAAGCGGGTCGCGGACGGGTTGGGCGGGGTGGTGCTGTTCGGCCGCAACGTCGTGGACGACGAGCAGGTCACCGCGCTGACGGCCGCGTTGCGCGGGGTCCGGCCGGACGTGGTGATCGGCATCGACGAGGAGGGCGGCGACGTCACCCGCCTCGACGCGGGGCACGGGTCGGAGGTGCCGGGCAACCACGCGCTGGGCGCGGCGGACGACCTGGCGCTGACCCGCGAGGTGGCGGCGTCGGTCGGGGCGCGGCTGGCGGCGTGCGGGGTGAGCCTCAACCTGGCGCCGTCCGCCGACCTGGTGCTCACGCTGGAGGACCCGGTGATCGGCGTGCGGTCCTTCGGGTCGGACCCGGCGCGGGCGGGCGCGCACGTGGCGGCGTTCGTGGAGGGGATGCAGGCGGTCGGCGTGGCCGCGTGCGCCAAGCACTTCCCCGGCCACGGCGCGTCCACTGTGGACTCGCACGTGGCCGTGCCGGTGCTGCCGCGCACGGAGGAGGAGCTGCGCGAGGTCGAGCTGGTGCCGTTCCGGGCGGCGGTGCAGGCGGGGGTGCGGTCGGTCATGACCGGGCACCTGGTCGTCCCGGCCTGGGGTGGCGCGCCCGCCACGCTCAACCCGCGCGCGGTGGCCGTGCTGCGGGAGGAGCTGGGCTTCACCGGGGCGATCATCACCGACGGGCTGGACATGAAGGCCGTGGGCGGCGACCTGGCGGAGGGGTCGGTGCGGGCGCTCGTCGCGGGCGTGGACGCGCTGTGCCTGGGCGGGGAGCCGTTGGACGACGCCGGCATCCAGTGGCTGGTGGACAGCATCGTGGCGGCCGTGGAGCGGGGCGAGCTGTCCCGGGAGCGGCTGGCGGAGGCGGCGCGGCGCACGGCGGCGCTGGGCACCCCGCCGGCGGCCGTGGACGGGCACGACCCGGAGATCGGGCTGCGCGCGGCGCGGCGGGCGGTCTCGGTGAGCGGGTCCTTGAAGCTGTCCGGCGCGCCGCTGGTGCTGGACCTGCCGGTCGAGCCGTCCATCGCGGTCGGGGACGTGCCGTGGGGCCTCGGGCCCTACCTGGCGGAGCTGGTGCCGGGCACCGAGGTGTCGTCCGCGCGGACCGCCGACGAGGTTGCGGCGGAGGCGGACGGGAGGACCATCGTCGTGGTGACGAGAGAGGCACATCGCCACCCGTGGGCTCGCGACCTGGTGCTCTCGCTGGTTAGTATTGGTCTAGACCTCGTGCACGTCGAGACGGGCGTGCCGGGTCCCGACCTGGGCACCGCTGCCCGCGTGAACACCCACGGCGGTTCACGGGTGTGCCTGCGTGCCGCGGCAGAGCGCATCGCCGCCAGCTGAGAAAGGGCTCCGATGACCGACCACCAGCCCGGCAGGCACATGGCGGCCGAGATCGACCAGCAACCCGCGATCTTCGCGGACCTGGTCGCCCGGCGCTCCGACATCGCGGCCGTCGCCGACGCGATCCGCGCCCGCCAACCCCGTTTCGTGCTGCTCGCCGCGCGCGGGTCGTCCGACCACGCGGCGCTGTACGCGAAGTACCTGACCGAGGTGCTGCTCCAGCTGCCCGCCGGTCTGGTGTCCCCCTCCACCACGACGCTCTACGGCGCCCAGCCCGACCTGCGGGACGTGCTGCTGGTGTCGGTCAGCCAGAGCGGCGGGTCCCCCGACCTGCTGGAGGTCACCGAGTCGGCGCGGGCGCGCGGCGCGCTGACCGTGGCGGTGACGAACACGGCGGACTCCCCGTTGAACGGCGCCGCGGAGCTGTCCGTGGACGTCGGCGCGGGCGTCGAGCAGGCGGTGGCGGCGACCAAGACGTACTCGGCGACGCTGCTCGCCCTGTACCTGCTGGTCGACGCCATCCGGGGCGGCAACGGCGCGCACGCGGCTGCCCTGGGCGAGCAGGCGTCGGCGGCGCTGGAGTTGTCGGCCGACGCGGTGGCCGAGGCCGTCCAGCGGTACCGGTTCGTGGACCGGGTGCTGACCACCGGTCGCGGGTACTCGCTGCCGTCGGCGCTGGAGGCCGCCCTGAAGCTGGCGGAGACCAGCTACCTGGCAGCGCGGGCGTACTCGGGCGCGGACCTGCTGCACGGCCCGGTGGCGGCGGTGGACCCGGAGACCGCGGTGCTGGCGATCACCAGCGCCGGACGTGGGGGCGACGCCCTGCACGACGTGCTGGACGTGGTGCACGGGCGCGGCGCGGACGTCGTGGCCGTGGGGTCGGCGGCGGACAAGGTGTCGGCGGCGCTGCGCATCCCGGTACCGGAGACGGCCGAGGAGGTCGCGCCGATCCTGGAGATCCTGCCGGTGCAGCGGCTGGCCCACGGGCTGGCGCTGGCGCGGGGCGGGGACCCGGACAGCCCGCGCGGCCTGAAGAAGGTCACGCGCACGCGCTAGACGAGTAATGCGCAACTCGGTCACTGGTCGTGGGCGGTGAGGGATCGGGTGACGCGTCGTTGATCTTGAGGTGCGGTCGGGACTCGGCACCCGCCGGCCGCAGGTTCCCCTGACCCACCACTCGACCGCCGCGTGCTTTTCCGCCGAAGGCGTTTCGCCCGAAGGGCGGGAGCTCTTGCGTTCCGCCAAGCGGCAGCGACCACGGGAAGGGCCTCGGTTTCTTTCCCCGTCCGGCCTGGGCGAA
>NZ_JBBEGC010000202.1:0-8694 GCF_037401995.1 Saccharothrix sp. CCNWYY140 | reverse complement strand
GATGACACAAGCAAGAAGCCCAAGTTGCGCTGTGTCCTCCTCGGTGGACTGCCGCTTGCCGGCTTCGCCGAAGAGCCGCGCTTTGCGCGTGGTTAGGCGGTTCGGTGTTCTACGCTGCGGCGGCGGTATTCTGACGGGGAGAGGCCGAATTCGGTTTTGAAAGCTCGGCTTAGGTAAGAGGCGTCTACTAGGCCCCAGCGGGCGCCGATTACGCCGATTGCCAGTTGGTGTTTGCCTGGGTCGGCTAGGTCTTGGCCGCAGCGTTCCAGGCGGCGGTGGCGGATCCAGGCTGAGACCGTGGTGCCGGCCTCGCTGAAGAGTTTGTGCAGGTAGCGGGTGGAGATGTGGTGGGCTGCTGCTATGTCGCCTGGGGACAGGTCGGGGTCTTCCAGGTGGGCTTCTACGTAGGACTTGATCTTTACCAGCATTGCGGCGCGGGAGGTTTCGGTTGGGATGTCGGTGAAGTCGACCTGGTCGGCCAAAGCTGTGCCTAGCAGGTCTACGACGTTTCTTGCTAGGCGTACGCTGCCGTGGACCTGGGGGTCGTCGATGTTGCGGGCCAACTGGACCAGGGTGGTGCTGACTATGCCGCTTACGCCTTGGCCGCCGGCGAAGCGGATTGCAGTTAGTTGCTCGACCTGGGGGGTGGGTAGGCACAGCATCGACCTGGGGAACATCAATACCAGGGTGGACGACACGTCGTCGAAAGCCAGGGAGTATGGGCGGGTTGTGTCGTAGATGGCGAAATCGCCTGGGCGTAGGGCTGCCTGACGGCCGTCCTGACTGAGTTTGGCGGTGCCGTGTAGTTGCAGGCTTAGTTTGTAGTACTCCGGGGCCGCGCGGGAGATTGTGCGGGCTGTGCGGCGGACGGTGTGGGGGTCTGCTGAGGCCTCGTACACGGCTACGCTGCCCAGGTTTCGGCCGCGGAGTCTGCCTCGGAATGCCGTGTGTTCGCCGGTGGTGGCTTCCAGTGGCACGAAGGTTTGGGAGACCGCCGACTGCCACAGGTCGAACTGCTGGGGCGCGGGGACTCCCGCGGTGGTCAGCACGTAGGACATCGTCGCCCTCCAGGACCGGTGACGGTGGGTGGGATCGGTGAAGGGCACGCTCGTCTGCGGTCGGGCGTTCGTCAAGGGGTTGTTGCGGAGTCGCAAAAAGTTCGACTAGCCGGTGCGCCGAGGGTCAAAGACCGTGCGCACGCGGTCAACCGCTGGTCGGGACCGTCCTGTTAGACCTGGATGGCCGGCGCGTGGACACGTGCCGGGCGCGGATCGTATTCGATCCGCTACACGATCCCCGATGCGGAGGTGACCACATGGGTGAGGTCGTGCTGGCCGCCAAGATCACGCATGTGCCGTCGATCTGGCTGTCCATCCACCCGGGCAAGCACCACGGCATCCGCAGGCCCGCCGAGCTGGGTCTGGTGGAGGTGGGGCGGCGCGCGAAGGAGCGCGGCGCGGACACCTTCGTCGTGGCCGACTCGCACTGGATGAACAGCATGAGCTTCCACGTCAACGGGAAGGCGCGCCACCGGGGCAGTTACGCCTCGCACGAGCTGCCGCACTTCATCCGGGACCTGGAGTACGACTACCCCGGCTGCCCGGAGCTGGCCGCGCTGATCGGCGAGGAGATCACCACGGGCGGGCAGAAGGCGATGGTGCACGACGTCAAGGACCTGGGCCTGGAGTACGCGACGCTGGTGCCGATGCACTTCATGAACCGCGACGGCGACCCGATCGCCGTGGTGCCGGTGGGGTGCAACATCTACTCCTCCATCGACGAGAACCGGCGGGTCGGCGAGGCCATCGCGCGGGCGGTGCTGCGCAGCGACCGCAAGGTGGCGTTCCTGGCCAGCGGGTCGCTGTCGCACCAGTTCCCGCCCAACGAGGTGTCCTCGCAGTACCTGGACCGGATCAGCAACCCCATCAACGAGCAGGCCGACCGGCTCGTGCTGGAGCAGTGGCAGTCCGGGCGGATCGCCGAGTTCCTGGCCGCGCTGCCCGCCTACAACGAGCGGTTCACCGGCGAGGCGGCGATGGCGGACACCGCGATGCTGTTCGGCATCCTGGGCTGGGACGCCTACACCGGTCACGGCGAGCAGCTGTGCGACTACTTCCCCAGCAGCGGGACCGGGCAGGTCATCGTCGATTTCCCGATCCCGGACGGGCTGAAGGCATGACACACCCTTTGGGTCTACAACCGTCGAAAATCGTCGCGGTGCACCTGAACTTCCGCAGCCGGGCGGCGGAACGGGGGCGTTACCCGGATGAGCCTTCGTACTTCTTGAAACCGCCGTCGTCGTTGTCGTGGACCGGACGGGATCTCGTGCGGCCGGCGGGCACGGAGTTGGCGGCGTTCGAAGGTGAGATCGCGGTGGTGGTGGGCAAGCGGGCGTCCCGGGTTTCGCGGGAAGAAGCGGTCGAGTACATCGGCGGTATCGCGGCGGCCAACGACTTCGGTGTCCACGACCTGCGTTATGCGGATCGGGGGTCGAACCTGCGGTCGAAGGGCGCGGACGGTTTCACCCCGGTCGGTCCGGTGCTGTTGGATCCGCGTCAAGTGGACCTGCATGATATTCGTCTACGCACGTGGATTAATGGTGAGTTGGTGCAGGACGACAACTCCGGCGAGCTGTTGTTCGACTTCGCTTATCTGATCGCGGATCTGAGCCGGAACGTGACGCTGGAGCCCGGGGACGTCATCCTCACCGGCACGCCTACCGGCGCGACCGTGGTCTCGCCTGGCGATGTCGTCGAGGTCGCGTTGAACGACACCGGGCGGCTGAGGAACGTGGTCCGCGATGGTCCGGCGCTGGAAGGACCCGGTGCACGGCCGCGTGTGACGGTCGAGGACCGGAATGCGGCGGTCGGCGGGTCGGTGCCGGTCATCGCACCCGAGACCGAGGCGGCCTTGCGGCAGGTGTCCACGGCGACCCTGTCCAGCCAGTTGCGCAAGCGGGGGCTCAACCACACGTTCCTGACCGGGTTGGCGCCCTCGCGGCCGGACCTGCGGATGGTTGGTGTCGCCCACACGTTGCGGTTCCTGCCCCTGCGGGAGGACCAGTTCGCCGAGCGCGGCGGCGGGATGAACGCGCAGAAGCGGGCCGTGGAGGCGTTGGGGCCGGGTCAGGTCCTGGTCATCGACGCCCGCGAGGACCACGGGGCCGGAACGCTCGGGGACATCCTGGCGCTGCGCGCGTTGCGGCGGGGTGCGGCCGGGGTCGTGACGGACGGGTGCCTGCGGGACAGCCCGGCCTTCCGCGACCTCGACCTGCCCTCCTATAGCGCCGGGGCGCACGCGGCCGTCCTGGGGCGGCGGCACGTGCCGTGGGAGGTCGGGGTGGACATCGCGTGCGCCGGAGTGCTGGTACGGCCCGGGGACGTGCTGGTCGGGGACGCCGAAGGGGTCCTACTGATCCCGCCCGCGCTGGTGGACGAGGTGGCCGCCGACGCGCTGGAGATGGAACGCGAGGAGCGGTTCATCCTCGACCGGGTCTCCGCCGGCGCGTCCGTCGACGGCCTGTACCCGCTGGGGACGACCGCGCGGGCCGAGTACGAGCGGTGGGACGGATGACCGCGCCCGCCAAGTCCAAGACCCAGTACGCCTACGAGACCCTGCGCGACCGGATCGTCGGAGGCCGCTACGGACCCGGCGCCCGGCTGGTGTTCGACCGGATCGCGCGCGAACTGGGCGTCAGCCCCGTGCCGGTGCGCGAGGCGGTGCGGCGGTTGCAGGCCGAGGGGTGGGTGGTGTTCGAGCCCAACGTCGGCGCGCAGGTCGCCGAGTTCGACCCGGACGGCTACCGGCACAGCATGGAGGCCCTCGCCCTGCTGGAAGGTCACGCGGTCGCCTCCGCCGCGCTGTCCCGCCGCCTGCTGGACCGGGCCGCGCACCTCAACGACCTGATGGCCGCCTCGCTGGTGGAGTTCGACCCGCTGGGCTTCACCCGGCTCAACCGCGAGTTCCACCTGCTGCTGTGCGGCGAGTGCCCCAACCCCCGGTTGCGCGACCTGATCACGACCGAGTGGGCGCGGCTGGACCTGAGCCGGCGCACCACGTTCGCCCTCGTGCCCGGCCGGGCGCACGAGTCGGTCGCCGAGCACGCCGAACTGCTGCGGCTGCTGCGCGCGGGCGCGCCGGCCGACCAGGTGGAGCGCTTCGCCCGCGACCACAAGCTCAACACCCTCCGGGCCGTGACCGCGGCCGGCGTTCCCAAGGAGTTCCCGACATGAGGTTCCGTTCCGACCCGGCGGCCATCCGCGGCTCGATCGCGCCGGTGGTCACCCCGTTCACCGCCGACGGCGAGCTGGACACCGAGAGCCTGCGCGCGTTGGTGCGGTGGCAGAAGGAGTCCGGCTCGCACGGCGTGTCCATCGGCGGTTCGACCGGCGAGCCCAGCGCGCAGTCGCTGGAGGAGCGGGTCACGGCGATGCGCGTGGTGGCCGAGGAGACCGGGGACGCGATCCCGTTCCTGCCCGGCACCGGCGCGGCGACGCTCAAGCACACGCTGGAGCTGACCGACCAGGCCCGGCGGCTGGGCGCGGACCTGGCGCTGGTCATCACGCCCTACTACAGCCGTCCCACGCAGGAAGGCCTGTTCGCCTGGTACGACGCCGTGGCGCGCGAGTTCCCGGACCTGCCGATCGTGATCTACAACGTGCCTTCGCGCACGGCCGTGGACATCGCGCCCGACACGGTGGCCCGACTCCGCCAGACCCACTCGAACATCGTGGGGATCAAGGAGACCACCAAGGACTTCGAGCACTTCTCGCACGTGCTGCACAAGTGCGGGCGTGACTTCCTGATGTGGTCGGGCATCGAGCTGCTGTGCCTGCCGCTGCTGGCCATCGGCGGCGCGGGTTTCGTCAGCGCCCTGGCCAACCTCGCGCCGACGGCCGTGGCGCGCATGTACGAGCTGTACGCGTCCGGCGACCACGACGCCGCCATCGACCTGCACTACCGCCTGCACCCGCTGGTGGAACTGCTGTTCGTGGAGACCAACCCGGCCCCGGCCAAGCACGTGCTGGCCAACCTGGGCCGCATCGCCAGCGGCCACGTCCGCCCGCCCCTGGTCTCCCCCACTCCCGCCGGCCTCGCCCGCATCGACGCACTGCGCGCCCAGGCCGCCGACCTCCTCGAACCCGCCGGAGTCACCGCATGAACATCCCGAACGAACTGCTGCACCACATCGACGGCAAGGACGTCCCCAGCGTCGACGGCCAGACCTTCGGCGTCAGCGACCCGGTGACCAACACCGAGTACGGCCGGGTGGCCGCCGGTGGTCCGGCCGACATCGACCTAGCCGTGGCCGCCGCTCGCCGGGCGTTCGTGGACGGGCCGTGGCCCCGGATGTCCTCGCGCGAACGGGCTCGGGTGCTCGTGCGCATCGCCGACGCCATCGAGGCGCGGGCGGAGCGGCTGGCCGAGCTGGAGACCTTCGACACCGGCCTCCCGGTCACCCAGGCACGCGGTCAGGCGCACCGGGCGGCGGAGAACTTCCGGTACTTCGCCGACGTCATCGTGGCCCAGCACGAGGAGGCGTACCTGGTCGGCGACCAGCAGGTCAACTACGCGATCCGGCAGCCGGCCGGCGTGGCGGGTCTGATCACGCCGTGGAACACACCGTTCATGCTGGAAACCTGGAAGCTCGCGCCGTCGCTGGCGGCCGGCTGCACGGTGGTGCTCAAGCCCGCCGAGTGGTCGCCGCTGTCGGCGAGCCTTTTGCCGGGGATCATGGCCGAGGCCGGGGTGCCCGAGGGCGTGTTCAACCTGGTGCACGGCATCGGCGAGTCGGCCGGCGCGGCCCTGGTGGCACACCCGGACGTGCCGAGGCTGTCGTTCACCGGGGAGAGCGGCACCGGGCAGATCATCATGCGCACGGCCGCCGAGCACCTCAAGGAGGTGTCGATGGAACTGGGCGGCAAGTCGCCCTGCGTCGTGTTCGCCGACGCCGACTTCGAGCGGGCCGTGGATGCTGCGGTCTTTGGGGTGTTCTCTCTGAATGGTGAGCGCTGCACGGCTTCCTCGCGGGTGTTGGTGCAGCGGGAGATCTATTCGTCCTTTGTGGACGCCTTGGCTGCGCGGGCTTCGGCGGTACGGGTCGGGTTGCCGTCCGACCCGGCGACCGAGGTCGGTGCTTTGATCCACCCCGAGCACTACGAGCGGGTCATGGAGTACGTCGAGACCGGCAAGCGGGAGGCGCGGCTCGTCGCCGGCGGCGGTCGCCCCGAGGGCTTGGCCGAGGGGAACTTCCTGTCTCCCACGGTGTTCGCCGACGTTCCTGCGGACGCGAGGGTGTTCCAGGAGGAGATCTTCGGGCCGGTGGTGTGCGTGACGCCGTTCGACACCGAGGAGGAGGCGGTGGCGCTGGCCAACGCCACCAAGTACGGGTTGGCCGGGTACGTGTGGACCTCCGACCTCCAGCGCGGGCATCGGGTGGCGCGGGCCGTGCAGTCCGGGATGGTGTGGGTCAACTCGCACAACGTCCGGGACTTGCGCACACCGTTCGGCGGAATCAAGGCCAGCGGTGTCGGGCGGGAGGGTGGGGCACACAGCATCGACTTCTACAGCGACCTGCGCGCGGTGCACGTCGCCGTGGGCAACCTGACCCCTCCGCGCTTCGGGGCGTTGCGATGAGCGGGCGTTTCGCAGGCCGGGTCGCGCTCATCACCGGCGCGGGGACTGGCATTGGTGCCGCCACCGCGCGCCGGGTCGTCGCCGAGGGAGGGCGGGTCGTGCTGACCGGCCGCCGCCCCGGCCCGTTGGCGTCGGTCGCCGAACCGTTGGGTTCCTCAGCCTTGGCCTTGCCTGCTGATGCCGCCGACGGTCCCGCGATGAAGGCCGTCGTGGCCCAGGCGGTGGAGCGGTTCGGCCGGGTGGACGTCGTGGTCGCCAACGCCGGCGGTCACGGCATCGGCGCGGCCGGCGACACCACGGACGAGGCCTGGCAGTTGTCCTTGGACGCCAACCTGACCAGCGCTTTTGTCACGATTCGCGAGGCACTGCCGCAGCTGGTCGACGGCGGTGGGGCGGTCGTGCTGGTGTCGTCCTTGGCTGGGTTGTTCGCCGGTCCGGGTGTTGCCGGTTACACGTCGACCAAGCACGCGTTGGTTGGGCTGAGCCGTTCCATCGCCCGCGACTACGGCCGGTTCGGTGTGCGGGCCAACGTGGTGTGCCCTGGCTGGGTACGCACGAGCATGGCCGACGAACAGATGGACCGCTTCGCCGTTGCCAAGGGCTTGGATCGGGAGGCGGCGTACGCCCTGGTCACGTCGAACACCCCGTTGGGCAGGCCCGCTGAGGCCGACGAGGTCGCCGCGTTGATCGCGTTCCTGGCCTCGCCGGAGGCGTCGATCGTCACCGGGGCCGTGGTGACCGCCGACGCGGGCGCTAGCGCGGTCGACCTGCCCACCATCGCACTGGCGTAAGGAGCGTTCATGTCGGAGGAGTGGAAGACCGTCGATGACTTCGCGGCGGGTATCGACGGCAACCGTCTTCCCCGCAGCAATGCGCTGGTGGGCTTGACGTGGACCGTGCGGCACGATGACGGTGGTCGGGTTGATTTGTCCTTTGTGGATGAGAGCAGCTTGGAGGGCGGTGACCGGTACGAGGCAGTGGAGGGTGCTCCTGGGGTGTTCTTCGTGTCCAGGACGTTCCGTGACGAGCCTCGGCGGGCGGAGGTCGTGATCGCGGACGTGAACACCCTGCGCACGCTCACCGTGGAGTCCACGATCGGTGTTGAGGCGACGCCTGGCGTTCCTCAGGTCTCCCAGCGGTTCCGGGTGGGCGTTCTTGCGGGTGGTGAGCCGTCCGGGGAGGCATCGGCGGAGACCAGGGATCTGATCGGCTGGCGCGCGCTCTACCGGTACAGCCCAAACCATTTGTACGAACACGTGTACCTCAGCTCGGAGCGCTACGCGTGGCAGTGCCTGGTCGGAGAGCAGCGGGGGCACGGCGACGTCGACTTGGCCACGGCGTGGAAGATCGGCGAAAACCGGTATGTGTTCACTTTCCGCGAGTTCCGCATCCCAGTGGCCACGACTTGGCTGTACGACTTGGACGCGCTACGCACTACCGGTGTCTTCTTCGGCCTTAATGGTGAGGGTGAGGTCCGATTGGCACCTGGGGGTGCTCACGTCATCCCGCTAGGCCGGGTTGCTTATCCCGGTGACGACCAGCCTGTGTGAGGGAATGTATGACCGCGTTGGACGTTGTTCGGGCTCATTATGCTGCTTCGGAGCGGGGGGATTTGGAGGGGATGCTGGCACCGTTGGCTGCGGAGGTGAAGTGGACCGAGGCTGCGGGGTCGACTTATGGCGGTACTTATTTCGGGGTGGATTCGATTCGGGAGAACGTGTTTTATCGGATCGGGGCGGAGTGGGTGTCGTTCAGCGCGAACGTGTCGGAGTTGCTTGACGCTGGGGATGTGGTGGTGGCGTTGGGCGAGTATGTCGGGGTGCATCGGGGGACGGGGAAGGCTATGAGTGCGCGGTTCACTCATGTGTGGCGGGTGGTGGAGGGGCGGGTGACGGAGTTCGAACAGGTCGCCGACACGGCCCTGATCCGAGCCGCAGAGTCCTGACCAGCCCCACCTGCACAGGACGCGTCTAGCGCCCGAAGGGCGCGCTCTTCGAAGTAGCTCGCGCAGCAGACCTCCCAACTTGGGCTTCTTCCGTCATCCCCGTATGGCCTGCC
>NZ_JBBEGC010000201.1:0-8834 GCF_037401995.1 Saccharothrix sp. CCNWYY140 | reverse complement strand
TCCGCCGGGTCATGCGGTGGGGGAACCGACGCCCTTCACCCCCCATCGGTGGTTCGCCCGCCGGCAGGCGCTTTTGAGCTTGAAAACGCAACGATCCGCGCTCAAGCCGAACACGCCTGCGGGCTCGCAAAACCGCCACGGGCGCGGCCTCCGGCCCCCGCTTCCATGATCTCACAGGGGACCGACAAACCCACGCCTACGGCCTAGCGAGGAACCACACCAGCCAGGAACCACACGACCAAGGCACCACACGCACGACGAGCACCACGAGCGACGAACCGCACAACCGAGGGTCACACCAGCCAGGCGATCGCGCCACCAACCGCGACCACAGCCAGCACCCCCAACACCACCGCAAACGCCTTAGCCGTCTTCCACGTGCTATAAACCCCACCGATCAAAAACCCGGCCAAGGCCAGCAACCCGATAACCACATACTCCTTGGGCATCAGAGAACACCCTTGGTAGACGGCACCCCACCCACCCGAGGATCCGCCTCCACAGCCGCCCGCAACGCCCGAGCAATAGCCTTGAACTGCGCCTCCGCAATGTGATGCGGATCCCGCCCATACTCAACCCGCACATGCAACGCAATACCCGCATGAAAAGCCAGCGAATCAAACACGTGCCGATTCAACACGAACGGGTAGTTCCCCCCGATAGTAAACGTGTTGAACTCAGCCGGCTCACCCACATGCACGCAGTAAGGCCGCCCCGACACATCCACAGCCGCATGAGCCAAGGTCTCGTCCATCGGAATCCAGGCGTCGCCAAACCGCCTGATCCCCACCTTGTCCCCCAACGCCTCCCGCAGCGCCTGCCCCAGCACGATCGCGACATCCTCGACGGTGTGGTGAGCGTCGATGTCCACGTCACCCGTCGCCCGCACAACCAGGTCCAACGACCCGTGCACGCCCAACGCCGTGAGCATGTGGTCGTAGAACGGGACGCCCGTGCTGATCTCGACCTGCCCGGTGCCGTCGAGGTCGACCTCGACGTACACCGACGACTCCTTGGTGGTCCGCTCGACCTTGCCGACCCTGCTCAGACTCAGGCTCACCGGCCAACCTCCTTGCTCGCCGCGAGGAACGCGTCGTTCTCCTCCGGAGTCCCGACCGTCACCCGCAGATGACCCGCGATACCGACGTCCCTGATCAACACACCGCGCTCCAAGTACGTGCGCCACGTGGCGTGCGCGTCCTCGAACCACCCGAACAGCACGAAGTTCGCGTCGCTGGGCACCACGTCGAAGCCCAAGCCCGCCAGCACCTCGACCACTCGGTCGCGTTCGGCGGCCAGCCTGGCCACCGAGCCCAACGTCTCCGCCGCGTGCCGCAGTGACGCGCGCGCTGCCGCCTGGGTCAGGGCCGACAGGTGGTAGGGCAGGCGCACCAGCTGCAACGCGTCCACGACCGCCGGTGCGGCGGCCAGGTAGCCCAAGCGGCCACCGGCGAACGCGAACGCCTTGCTCATGGTGCGGCTGACGATGAGCTTCTCCGGGTAGTCCGCCAAGAGCCGCACGGCCGACGGGCGCGACGAGAACTCCGCGTAGGCCTCGTCCACCACGACCATCCCGGGCGCGGCCTCGATCAGGCCCCGCAGCTCCTCCACGGGCACGCTCTGCCCGGTCGGGTTGTTCGGGCTGGTCACGAACACCACGTCCGGCTGCCGCTCGGCGACGATCTCGGCCGCCTTGTCGGTGTCCAGCGAGAAGTCGGCACGCCTGGGCGTGGGCGCCCACTCGGTACGTGTGCCGGCGGCGATGATCGGGTGCATCGAGTACGACGGCTCGAACCCCAGCGCAGTCCGTCCCGGACCACCAAACGCCTGGAGGATCTGCTGCAAGATCTCGTTGGACCCGTTGGCGGCCCACAGGTTCCCAGCCAGCAGCGGCACGCCGGTCGACTCGCTCAGGTACGCCGCCAGGTCCTCGCGCAGCGCCACCGCGTCCCGATCCGGGTAGCGGTGCAGCTCGGCGGCCACCTCCGCGACCTCGGCGACCACCTCGGCGACCAACTCGTCCGACGGCGGGTAAGGGTTCTCGTTGGTGTTGAGCCGCACGGGCACGTCCAGCTGCGGCGCGCCGTAGGGCGTGCGTCCGCGCAGGTCCTCGCGCAGGGGCAGGTCGGCCAACTCCACCCGGTCTCCAACAGGCCTCATCCGGAGAACCCCCCGGAGAACCCCTCGGAGAACCTCGCCGTCACGGCCTGGCCGTGCGCGGGCAGGTCCTCGGCGTTGGCCAGCGCCACGACCTTGTCGGCGACCTCGCGCAGCGCGTCCTCGCTGTAGTCGATGACGTGGATGCCGCGCAGGAACGTCTGCACCGACAGGCCCGACGAGTGCCGTGCGCAGCCGGCGGTGGGCAGCACGTGGTTGGAACCTGCGCAGTAGTCGCCCAGGGACACCGGGGAGTGCGCACCCACGAAGATCGCGCCGGCGGCGCGCACGCGGGCGGCCACCTCGCGCGCGTTCGCGGTCTGGATCTCCAGGTGCTCGGCGGCGTAGTTGTCCACGACCGCCAGGCCGTCGTCCACAGTGGACACCAGGACCGTGCCGGACTGCTCGCCGCGCAACGCCGTCCGGATGCGCTCGGTGTGCTTGGTGGCGCCGACCTGGCGCTCCAGCTCGGCGTCCACGGCGTCCGCCAACGCCTCCGACGTGGTCACCAGGACGCTCGCCGCGAGCGTGTCGTGCTCGGCCTGGCTGATCAGGTCGGCGGCCACGTGCACCGGGTCGGCCGTCTCGTCGGCCAGCACCGCGATCTCGGTGGGACCGGCCTCGGAGTCGATGCCGATCAGACCGCGCAGCAGCCGCTTGGCGGCGGTGACGTAGATGTTGCCCGGACCGGTCACCAGGTCGACCGGGGCCAGTTCGGCGCCGTCGGTGTCCACGCCGCCGTGCGCGAGCAGCGCCACGGCCTGCGCGCCGCCGACCGCCCACACCTCGGTGACGCCCAGCAGCGCGGCGGCGGCCAGGATCGCCGGGTGCGGCAGCCCGCCGAACTCGGCCTGCGGCGGCGAGCACACCACCAGCGACTCGACGCCCGCGGTCTGCGCGGGCACGACGTTCATGCCCACGCTGGACGGGTAGACGGCCAGGCCACCCGGCACGTACAGACCGACGCGGGCGACCGGCACCCAGCGCTCGGTCACCGTCCCGCCGGGCACGACCTGGGTCGTGGTGTCGGTGCGCCGCTGGTCGGCGTGCACCTTGCGGGCTCGCGCGATGGACTCCTCCAGCGCCTCCCGCACGGCCGGGTCCAGCTCGGCCAGCGCCCGGTCCAGCTCGGCCACCGGCACCCGCACGCGCTCGGGCCGCACCCCGTCGAACCGCTCGGTGATCTCCAGGACGGCCTCGACACCCCGCTCGCGCACCGCGTCCACGATGGGCCGCACATGGTGCAGAACCGCGTCCACGTCCACCTCGGCGCGCGGCAGCGCGCTGCGCAGTTCTGCCGGTGACGGGATCCGACCTCGCAGGTCGATGCGGTTGAGCATGACCTCAAGGGTAAGCCGTCCGGCGCAACCCACCGCAGGCCGGCCCCGGAACGTCCACGTGCCGGAACGTGCGTTCGGTCACGGCCGGCGGGCCGCCTCGGGGACGACCCGGCGGGAGTGGCGGACACAGGACCGATCAGCCGCACGGACCGCTCCGTTCGGCCGCCTCGTCCAGACCTGTCAACTGTCAGCCGCCCCCGAGGGCGACGAACCGACAAACGGCGGCTATGCCGATCCGTAACCCCCGCGCCACGCTGCGTAGGCACCACTCCGTCGCAAACCCTGCTGATGATGGAGGAGCAATGTCACCCAAGCGGCGCGGCCTGACGGCCGCCGCGTTCGGTGCGTGCCTGGCCCTGGTACTCCCCCTGCACACCGGGGCGGCCCAGTCGAGCACCACGAAAACCCCCGAGCGGACCGTCTTCGAGGTCACCGCGGCCACACCGGAGGCCCGGACGCGCGTCGCCCGGACCGGGGTGGACGTCCTCGGACAGGAAGGCGACACGCTCACCGTCGTCGCCGAGCCCCGGCAGCAGTGGGCGCTGCGCGCCACCGGGCTGCGCGTCAAGGACCTCGGCGACTACGACGCCCAGCTCGCGGCGCTGGGCAAGGCCGACTTCACCGACCCGCAGGTCGGCGCCCAGGACTTCCCGTCCGGCTACACCGGCTACCACAACTTCCAGGAGACGGTCACCGAGCTGAACCAGACCGTCACCGACCACTCGAACCTGGTGCGGCTGTCCACGATCGGCAAGTCCTACCAGGGCCGCGAGCTGTGGATGCTGAAGATCAGCGACAACCCCGGCGTGGACGAGGCCGAGCCCGAGGTGCTGTTCACCTGCAACATGCACGCCCGGGAGCACCTGACCGTCGAGATGTGCCTGCGGATCATCAAGCAGTACACCGACGGCTACACCACCAACCCGACGATCAAGAACCTCGTGGACACCCGCGAGATCTGGGTCGTCCCGATGGTCAACCCGGACGGCGTGGAGTACGACATCGCCACCGGCTCGTTCCGGTCGTGGCGCAAGAACCGCCAGCCCAACTCCACCGCGGTGGGCACCGACCCCAACCGCAACTTCGGCTACCAGTGGGGTTGCTGCGGCGGGTCGAGCAGCAGCGGGTCCAGCGAGACCTACCGCGGCCCGTCGGCGTTCTCGGCGCCCGAGGTCGCGCGCGTCCGCGACTTCGTCAACACCCGCGTGGTCGGCGGCGTGCAGCAGATCAAGACGCACATCGACTGGCACACCTACTCGGAGCTGATCCTGTGGCCGTACGGCTACACCTACAACGACACCGCTCCGGGCCTGGACTCGACGCAGGCCAGCGCGTTCTCCACGCTGGGCAGGCGGATGGCGGCGCTCAACGGGTACACGCCGCAGCAGTCCAGCGACCTCTACATCACCGACGGCAGCATCGGCGACTGGATGTGGGGCGCGCACAAGATCTGGAGCTACACCTTCGAGATGTACCCGACCGGCTCGGGCGGTGGCGGCTTCTACCCGCGTGACACCGTCATCGCCACCCAGACCGCGCGCAACGACAGCGCGGTCGAGCTGTTCCTGTCCTACTCGGACTGCGTGCCCCGCATCATCAGCCGCACCTGCTGACGCTCGGCGGCGCGGGTTCGTCGCCCGAACCCGCGCCGCTCAGGTCAGCGCCGCTCAGGTCAGCGCGGCCACCACCGCCACGGCTTCGTCCACCTGCTCGGGCGACACGAAGTAGTGCGGCGACATGCGCACCACCCCCTCCAGCCCGCGCCGGGTCATGTCGATCCGGGTCGATCCCAGGTGGCTGCTGGTGGCCACCACGTCGTGCCGGGCCAGGTGCTCCCGCACCGCCACCGCCTCGTGCCCCTCGACCGTGAACGTCACGATCCCCGACAGCTCGGCCCCGATGTCCCGCACCTCCACCCCGGGCACCTCCGCCAGCCCCGCACGCAGGCGTTCGGCACGCGCCCGCACCTCGGCGCGGATCTCGTCGATGCCCAGGTCCAGCGCGTACCGGGCGGCGGCGATCAGGCCGAGCCGGTCGGCCACGCTCGTCTCCCACAGCTCGTAGACCCGGGCGTCCGAGCGCAGCTCGATCTCGTCCGGGCCGGTCCACTCCGCGCTGTGCAGGTCCACCAGCCTCGGGCGGAGGCGGTCGCGGGCGCTGCGCCGGACCACCAGGACGCCGGTGCCGCGCGGTCCGCGCAGCCACTTGCGGCCGGTGGCCGAGACGATGTCGACGTCCAGGTCGTCGGCGCGGACCGGCATCTGCCCCAGGGACTGGCAGGCGTCCAGCAGGACCAGCGCACCCACGTCGTGGGCGGTCTTGGCGACCTCCCGGACCGGGTTGACCAGGCCGCCGTTGGTGGGCGCGTGGACCAGGGACACCAGCTTGACCCGCTCGTCCAGCACCGCGGTCAGGGCCTCGACGTCCACCTGCCCCACCGCGTCCGACGGGACGGTCACCACCTCGGCACCGACCTCCCGCGCCCGGTGGAGGATGGGGATGGCGTTGCCCGCGTACTCGACCTCGGTGACCAGCACCCGGTCGCCCCGCCCCAGCGGCACGGCGTCGAAGGCGGCCAGCCACGACCGGGTCGCGCTGTCGGTGAAGGCGATCTCGTCCGGCTCGGCGCCCATGAGCCGCGCGAAGACCTCGTAGCCCGCCGCCAGGTCGTCGGCGCGCTCGCGGGCAGCCACGTAGCCACCGATCTCGGCTTCCCGGCGCAGGTGGGAGACCACCTCGTCGAGCACCTGCCGGGGCGGCAGGGACGAGCCCGCCGAGTCCAGGAAGACCCGCTCGGCGGCACCGGGGGTGTCCTCGCGCACTGCGGCCAGGTCGATCACGTCGCCCTCCCCGGTAGTCGTGTCATCCCACGTCTACCCGATGAGCTAGCGGGGCGTCCACAGCTCCAAGTTCCACCACGGCCCCCACGACAGGGCGCCGTGCGTGTACGGGTCCACGACCTCCTGGTACCCGGTCCAGTTCTCCCGCACCACGTACGTGTGCTGCACCGCCGCCACGACCACCATCGCCGGCGCGGCCAGGTACACGCGCTGCACCTGCCGGTACGCCGCCGCGCGCTGCGCCGGGTCCAGGAGCGTGCGACCGGTGTCCAGCAGGGCGTCGACCTGCGCGTTGGAGTAGCCCCACGGGTTGCCGGTGTGCAGGGCGGGGTAGGTGGTCAGGTCGGGGTCGAACGGCGAGCCGCCGCCGTAGAGCAGGGCGTCCGTGCCCAGGCGCGGCGTGATGGCCTCCCAGCTCAACCCGGCCAACTGGACGTCCACACCGACCGCCTTGGCCTCCGCCGCGAACGCCGTCGCCAAGTCGGCCCGCACCACGTCGCCGGTCGGGAACATCAACGTGAACCGGGCCGGCACGCCGTCCCGCGCACGCAGGCCGTCCGCGCCGCGCACCCAGCCCGCCTGGTCCAGCAGCAACTCGGCCTGCGCCTTGTCGTAGGCGAAGGACGCGGTCGGGTCGTAGTACTCGGGCAGCGTGTCCGGGATGGGCGTGCTGGCCGGAGAACCCTTGCCGCCCAACAGGTTGTCCACGATCCCCTTGCGGTTCACCGCGTGGTTCAACGCCATCCGCAACGCCGGGTCCCCGGTCACCGGCCCGGTCGGCAACGTGATGCCACGCAGGTCGGTGGACCGATGGGTGACCACCCGCATGCCACCTGTGTTGGCGAAGCCGGACGCCAGCCGGGGCGGCAGTTCGGCACCGTCGAACTCCCCCGCCTGCAACCGCTGCGCCCGCGTGTTGTCATCGGCCACGAACACCACGGTCAGCTTGCGGATCTTGGGTTCTCCGCCGAAGTGCGCGGGGTTGGACTCCAGCACCATCCGGTCGCCCTTGCGCCAGTCGGCGAGCTTGTACGGGCCGGTGCCGATGGGCTTGACGTCCTTCAGTGCGACCCCGGCCAACGCCTCGCTCGGCAGCACCCCTAGCACCAGCTGGTGCGGAAACGCCGCCCACGGCTTGGCCAACGCGAACCGCACGGTGTGCACGTCAAGCTGCTCGATGCCCGTCAACACGGGGAACGCGGACCGCTCGGTAGCGCCCAGCGCCGGGTCCAGCAGGGCGCGGTAGGTGGCGACGACGTCCTCGGGACCGAAGGTCGTGCCATCGGTGAACTTCACGTCGTCACGCAGCCGAACAGTCCAGCTCAGGCCATCGGCGGAGGGCTGCGGCAGGTCGGCGGCCAGCCGGGGCCTCAACGAGCGGTCGGCGCGGTGCTCGACCAGGCCGTCGTAGATCTTGGAAACGCCGTCACGGCCGTAACCCAGCAACGGGTTGAGCGTGGTGGGCTCGGTGCTGTCGGCCAGGACGATCGAACTCCCGTCCGCAGTGCCCTCGGCGCTCGGTGTCGTCGTCCCCGTGCACCCAGCGGCGGCGAGGACGGCGACTAGTACGAGCGGGGGCAACAGGGAGCGCACGAGACCCGACACTACCTAGAGTGGGTGCCATGCGTGTCGCGCTCTGCCAGATCAACTCCTCCGCCGACCCCACGGCCAACCTCGACCTGGTGCGAGCCGGTGTCGCCCAGGCGGCCGGCGCACGGGTCGTGGTGTTCCCGGAGGCGACGATGTGCCGGTTCGGGGTGCCCTTGGGGCCGGTGGCCGAGCCGTTGGACGGCCCTTGGGCGACGGCTGTGCGGGAGATCGCCGATGAGGCCGGCGTGGTTGTGGTGGTGGGGATGTTCACGCCGGCTGCCGATGGTCGGGTCGCGAACACGCTGCTGGTGACCGGCGGTGGGTTGCACGTGGGGTACGACAAGATCCATTTGTATGACGCGTTCGGGTTCGAGGAATCCCGCACGGTTGCGCCTGGGTCGAAGCCTGTGGTGGTTGAGGTCGAGGGTGTGACGTTGGGGTTGGCTACCTGCTACGACGTGCGTTTCCCTGAGTTGTTTCGGGCGTTGGCTGACCAGGGCGCGGCGGCGGTGTTGGTGTGTGCGTCTTGGGGCGCGGGGCCGGGGAAGCGCGAGCAGTGGGAGTTGTTGGTGCGGGCGCGGGCGCTGGATTGCACGTCGTGGGTGCTCGCGTGTGGACAGGCCGATCCTGGGGAGGATTTGGGCGGCGCGCCTACGGGTGTGGGGTACAGCACGGTTGCGTCGCCGTTGGGGGCGGTGGTGGGGCAGTTGGGGGGTGAGGCGGGCGTGTTGGTTGCTGAGGTGGATGTTTCGGCGGTTGAGGAGGCTCGACGCACGCTTCCGGTGTTGGCCAACCGACGGCTGTAGTTTCCGCGCGAAGCGCGGTTCTTTGCGCGCGGAGCGCGCGGTAGGTGTTACCTACAAGTGGAGGGCCTCGGTTCCCCCACCGTATGGCCTGCCCGAAGGGC
>NZ_JBBEGC010000200.1:0-8875 GCF_037401995.1 Saccharothrix sp. CCNWYY140 | reverse complement strand
AACCGAGGCCCTCCACTTGTAGGTAACACCTACCGCGCGCTCCGCGCGCGAAGACCGCGCTTCGCGCGCCGAAAAGCCCGGCTAGGGAAGCCAGACGTATTGGCGTTCCGGGCGACCTGTTCCGCCGTACTTGAGGCGCACTTCAGCCTTCCCGATCGCCACAAAATGCTCCAAGTACCGCCGAGCCGACACCCGAGCCAACTCGGTCGCCTCCGCGCACTCGGTAGCCGAAACGCCCCCACCCCGCTCCCTCAACACCCTCTCCACCAACGCCGCAGTCTGCGTGCTCAACCCCTTCGGCAACCGAGCCGACGAAGTAGGCCGGGCCCCAAAGACCTGGTCCACATCCGCCTGGCCAGCCGATGCGAGTTGCTCAAGTCGTCGGTCCAAGGCGGCGAAATGGGCAAGCTGATCCCGCAGAGCCGCGTACTCGAAGGGCTTGATCAAATAATGCAGCACCCCGCCCCTCATAGCGCTGCGCACCGTCTCCACGTCCGTAGCCGCAGTGATCACGATGACATCCACCTCGTCCGGCCCCGACCGGAGTTCGCGCAGCACGCCCAAGCCGTCCAAGTCCGGCAAGTAGATGTCCAGCAGCACCAAGTCCGGCCGTAGCTCCCGCACCAGCCTCAGAGCATCCGCGCCGGTGTGAGCGACGCCCACCACCTCGAAACCCTGGGTCCGAGACACATAACCGCTGTGAACCTTCGCGACCATGAAGTCGTCGTCCACCACCAAAACCCTGATCACACCGCCACCTCCACCGGCAGCCGCGCGGTGAACACGGCCCCATCCACGTGCACAGAGCCGCCACGGCGCAAGCAGGTCTGCCTGATCAAGGCCAAGCCCAGGCCACGGGAACCCTGTTCGGCGGCCTTGGTGGTGAAACCGTGCCGGAACACCTCTTCCGCCAGCTCCGGCGCGACTCCAGGTCCGGAATCTCGGACCACCACGAGGACTTCGCCGTCCGCCTGTCGCACCAGGACCTCGATCCACCCCTGCTCGGTCAGCGCGTCGAGCGCGTTGTCGACCAGGTTCCCCAGCACTGTCACCAGGTCCGTCGACAACACATCGTCCACAGTAGACAAAGAACTCGCCGGATCCATGCGCAGGCCGATGCCGCGTTCCGCCGCCAGGCTGGACTTCGCGATCAGCAGCGCCGCCACAGCCGGGTCGGCGATGCGGGACGACACCTCCGTGCGCCACCGTCCCTGGGCGTTGCTGATCCTGCTGATGAAGCCCCGGACCTCGTCGTACTCGCCCAGCTCGACCAAGCCCGCGATGGTGTGCAGGCGGTTGCTGAACTCGTGGGCCTGGGCGCGCAGGGTGTCGGTGGCGTGTCGGCTTGCGTCCAGTTCGTCCTGGAGGGTCATCAAGTCCGTTCGGTCGCGCAGGGTGACTACCGAGCCGTGCACGTCCAGGGGCATGCGGTTCAGTGTGAGGACTCGGCCCTCGCCCAGGGCGACCTGGTCGACGCCTGTGGCCCGACCGGTCAGCACATCACGCAAGCGCTCGTCGACGCCCAGGTCGTCCACGGATCGGCCTACGGCGTCCTCGGGGAGGTTCAGCAGCTCGCGCGCATGGTCGTTGACGAGGGTTACCCGGTGTTGTGGGTCCAGCGCCACGACGCCCTCCTTGATGCCGTGCAGCAACGCCTCCCGGTACTCGACCAGGGCCGTGATCTCGTGCGGCTCCAAGCCCAGGGTCTGGTTCTTGACCCGCCTTGCCAGCAGCAGGGAACCGGCGACGCCGATGACCAGCGCCATGCCCAGCAGGCGCAGCGCGTTGTCCGGCGAGTCCAGGACACCCTCCCAGAACCCCGGAGCCTGCTGCCCTGCGGCGACCACGCCGATGACCCGGCCGTCGTCGCCGATCACCGGGACGTGGGCGACGGTCGCGCCGTCCAACTCGCCCACCCACGACCGGCCGCGCAGGGCGGTGCTGTCGCCCAGCTCAAGCGGCTCGCCTACCTGGCGTGGGTCGGGGGAGGTCAGGACCGTGCGGTCTGCGTCGGCGATGACCACGTAGCTCGCGCCGGACAGGCTCTGCGCGGTCGTGGCGAACGGAGCCAAGGCGTAGTGCCGGAGGGGGTCGGCAAGGGCCGTGCGCACGCCGGCGGTGGCGGCGGTGTCCTCGGCCACGGACAGCATTCGGCGTCCCTCGGTCGTGCGGAAGTTCGCGCCCGCCTGGACGACGGACAGCACGCCGACCGCGCACAGCAGCGCCAGGACCACTACCAGTTGCCACACGAGCAGCTGGCGGGCCAGCGACCCACGTCCACCCACGGGCACCTCCGTGACCACAACGACCAAAAAAACCTCTAGGCGCGCAAGCGGGACTTCCCTGTTTACACGAGTGCAACATGTCCAACCACGCGGAAGAGAGGCGGGGATCACAGTGTCGTCACCGACCACCGAGCGGCCGGCCGAACGGGTGACCGAGCGGCGTTCCGGGCGGCTGAAGGGCTGGCTCGCCGCGGGTGCCGCGTTGGCGGCCGTCGTGCTCGTGCCGCCGCTGTTGACCTCCGGCGGGGACGGTGGCGGGGCCGCCCTGCGCGGGTTGCGGGTGCTGGTGCCCAACTCGCCGGGTGGCGGCTACGACGTCACCGCGCGCACCGCCGCCAAGGCGATGGAGGACGCCGGGCTGATCCGCAACGCCGAGGTGTTCAACCTGCCCGGCGCGGGCGGCACCGTCGGGCTCGGGCGCACGGTCAACGAGCGCGGCAACGGCAAGCTCGTCATGTCGATGGGCCTGGGCGTGGTGGGCAGCGTCTACACGAACAAGTCGCCGTCGTCGCTGTTGGACACCACGCCGATCGCCAAGCTCATCGAGGAGCCGGACATCGTCGTGGTCGGCAAGGACTCGCCGTACCGGACGCTGGACGAGCTGATCACGGCGTGGCGGGCGAACCCGGGCGCGGTGCAGGTCGGCGGCGGGTCCTCGCCGGGCGGCCCGGACCACCTCGCCCCGATGCTCATCGCCAAGGCCGTGGGCCTGCCGCCCAAGCAGGTCAACTACATCCCGTTCGACGGCGGCGGCGAGCTGCTGGCGTCCGTGCTGGGCGGGAAGGTCGCGTTCGGCGTGTCCGGGGTCGGCGAGTACCGGGACCAGATCGAGGCCGGGCAGATCCGGGTGCTGGCGGTGACCAGCGGCGAGCGGGTGCCCGGGGTGGACGCGCCCACGCTGCGGGAGGCGGGCGTGGACGTCGAGTTCAGCAACTGGCGCGGCGTGGTCGCGCCGCCGGGGGTGTCGGACGCCGATCGCGCCCGGCTGGTGGACCTGTTCACGGACCTGCACGGGACCCCGCAGTGGCGGGAGGCGTTGGCGCGCAACGGCTGGACCGACGCCTTCGCGCCGGGTGCGGAGTTCGGTGACTTCCTGCGGGAGGAGAACGAGCGAGTGGCGACGGTGCTGAAGGACTTGGGGCTGGCATGACGACGGAACTGGAAGGCCGCGGCGCGCAGCCGGACCGTGGCGCGCAGCCCGAGCGTGGTGCGCCGCCCGGCGGCGCGGCCCGAGCGGAGACCCGTCGGTCGTGGTGGCGGGAGCACTCGGAACTGGGCATCTGCGCCGTGCTGGTGGCGCTGGGCGGGCTCGTCCTGGTGGACGCGATCCGCATCCCGACCGACTTCGCCCAGCGCGGGCCGATCGGACCCAAGGCGGTGCCGGTCGTGGTCGGCGTGGCGCTGCTGGTGGTGGCCGTGCTGCTGGCCCGGGACGTCCTGCGCGGCGGCCGGGGCGAGGCGGAGGGCGGCGAGGACGTCGACCTGTCCGCGCCCGCCGACTGGCGCACGGTCCTGCTGCTGTGCGGGGCGTTCCTGGCCAACGCCGCCCTGATCGGCGTGGTCGGGTTCCCGATCTCCGGCGCGGTGCTGTTCTGGGGCGCGGCCTACGCGCTGGGCAGCCGCCACCCCGTGCGCGACCCGCTGATCGCGGCCGGGCTGTCGCTGCTGACCTTCTTCCTGTTCAACGACCTGCTCGGCGTGCCCCTGCCCGGCGGTCCGCTGGTGGGGGTGCTGTGATGGACGTGTTCGGCAACCTCATGGCGGGGTTCGCGACCGCGCTGACCCCGACCCACCTGGCCCTGGCCGCGCTGGGCGTCCTGCTCGGCACGGCGATCGGCGTGCTGCCGGGCATCGGGCCGGCGATGGCGGTGGCCCTGCTGCTGCCGATCACCTACGGCCTGGAGCCCACGGGCGCGTTCATCATGTTCGCGGGCATCTACTACGGCGGCATGTTCGGCGGTTCCACCACGTCCATCCTGCTCAACACCCCGGGTGAGAGCGCGGCGGTGGTCGCGGCCATCGACGGCAACCCGATGGCGCGGAAGGGCCGCGGTGCGCAAGCGCTTGCGGCAGCCGCCATCGGGCACTTCGTCGGTGGCATCATCGGCACCACCCTGCTCGTCCTGCTCGCACCGACCGTCGCGAAGCTCGCCGTGGACATCGGCGCGCCGGACTTCTTCGCGATCATGGTCCTGGCGTTCATCGCGGTCACGTCGGTGCTCGGCGCGTCCCGCGTGCGCGGCTTCGCGTCCCTGCTCATCGGCCTCACCATCGGTCTGGTCGGCCTGGACGAGATGACCGGCCAGCAGCGGCTCACCTTCGGGTCCCTGCACCTCGCCGACGGCATCGACGTCGTCGTGGTCGCGGTGGCGCTGTTCGCGGTCGGCGAGTCGCTGTGGGTGGCCGCCCACCTGCGCCGCAAGGCCGCCGAGGCCATCCCGGTGGGTCGGCCGTGGCTCGGGCGCGCGGACGTGGCGCGGGCGTGGAAGCCGTGGGTGCGCGGGCCGTTCATCGGGTTCCCGTTCGGCGCGGTCCCGGCCGGCGGCGCGGAGATCCCGACCTTCCTGTCCTACGTGACCGAGAAGCGGCTGTCCAAGCACCGCGACGAGTTCGGCAAGGGCGCCATCGAGGGCGTGGCCGGACCGGAGGCCACGGCGTCCGCGTCGGCCGCGGGCACGCTGGTGTCCATGCTGACCCTGGGCCTGCCGACGACGGCGGTCGCGGCGGTCATGCTGGCGGCGTTCCAGCAGTACGGCATCCAGCCCGGCCCGCTGCTGTTCCAGCGGGAATCGGCGCTGGTGTGGGGCCTGATCGCGTCGCTGTTCATCGGCCTGGTGCTGCTGCTGGTGCTGAACCTGCCGCTCGCGCCGGTGTGGGCGAAGCTGCTGCGCATCCCGCGGCCGTACCTGTACGCGGGCATCCTGTTCTTCGCCAGCGTCGGCGCGTACGCGGTCAACGCGGACGTCTTCGACCTGCTGGTCATGTTCGTGATCGGCGTGCTGGGCTTCGCGATGCGCCGCTACGGCCTGCCCGTGCTGCCCGCGATCATCGGCGCCATCCTCGGCCCGGCCGCCGAGCAGCAGATGCGGCGGGCGCTCCAGCTGTCCGACGGCTCGCTGGACGGGCTGGTCAACACCCCGTTCTCGATCGCCGTGTACGCGGTCGTGGCCGTGCTGCTGACGTGGCCGCTGATCCGGCGGGCGGTCCGCCGGCAGGCGTCGCCGCAGGTCGAGCGCGAGAAGGTGGACGCGTAGGAAAAAGGTCGCCGGAACCGGGGAGATCCCGGTTCCGGCGCGCACGTCCCCACCGGAGGTAACACGACCCCGACCGGTGGAGATGGTGTCGATGATGGGTGCCGAGGACCTGCCCCTCCTCAACCGACTGCGCGCGGGCGACGCGACGGCCCGGCGCGAGCTCTTCGCGCGCTGCCAGACCAAGCTCCGACCGTTCTTCCGGACCCGCGTGCGCCGCGCCGACGAGGTGGACGACCTGGTCAGCGAGGTCGTCGTACGCGCACTGGAGGGCCTGCGCAACGGGCAGGAGCCGCGCGAGCTCGACGCGTGGCTGACCGGCATCGCCCTCAACCTGCTCAAGGCCCACTACACCGACACGTCGAGACACGACGATCGGGACGTCCCCGACCAGGCCGTGGCCCCGGACACCGACGTCGAGGACCTGATGACGAGGGCGAAGGTCCTCGACGTGCTGCGGGACGCGCTGTCCGGGGTCCCGGCCGGCTTGCGCCCGGTGATGGCCGCCCACATCCGGCTCACCGCCCAACGCGGCCGGCTCGTCGTCGGCGCCGAACTGGCGGAGGAGCTGGGCGTTCCTCGCGGCCAGGCCGACCGCCAACTCCAGCGGGCCCGCAAGGCCACCGAGAACGCCGTCACCTCCTACGTCATCGGCCACGTCGGCACCCGCCGCTGCGCCCGGCTGGCCGCGCTGGTGACCACCCCGTTCGACCCGAAGCAGTCCACACTCGTCCTCGACCACGCGGCGGAGTGCGCGGTGTGCGGAGCCCGACGAGCCGACGCCCGCGACTGCGCACGGTGGGCACTGGGCCCAGGCCTCATCGGCGTGGCCCACGACGACGACCACCGCCGCACCGCCCTCGCCTTCTTCGGCCGCGGCACCGAGTTCGCGACCGCGCCCAAGTTCTTAGGGTCGCTGGGGACGCGCCTGATGAGCCTGCCCGGCGTGGACTCGGTGACCCGGGCGGCGCACGAGAACCCGGCTCTGGTGCGCGTCGCGGCGGGCGGGATCGGGCTGGTCGCGGCGGCGGTGATCGCGGTGCTGGCCACCCAGCCGGACCCGGCGGCATCGGTGTCCTTACCCACGACCCAGGTCACCGCCCCGCCTCACGTGCCAACCCTGTCCACCGAGACACCTCCCCAGGGCGCGCAACCCGTCATCGCCCTCAGCCCCACGCCCTCTCCCACCCGGCCGTCCCTGCCCACCAAAACCTCCACCCCGACTTCTCCTCCGGCCACGCCGCCTCCGGCCACGCCACCCACAACCACCACGCCACTAACGTCGACCACGTCGATTGCACCGCCCCCACCGCCACCTCCGCCCGCGCCTCCGAAGTGGGCTTATGCCCGGGTCGAGCCGTGGCGATCGCCGATCGGTGAGGAAACCGAGCTGTCCGCCACGTGGCAGTGGGGCACACCGCAACCCGCCACCGTGACCAGGGAGGACACCGGCGTCTACCGGTTGCGGTTCCCGGCGCAGGCGTCGGACACGGCCGTAGCGCACGCGACCGTCACCTTCTACGCCGTGGCCCGACCGGTCGGCTGCGTCGTACGGGACAACCGGAAGTCGGGCGCGGACCAAGTCGTGGTGGTCGCGTGCGCCGAGGCCGGCACCCCAGCGGACACCCGCTTCAACGTCCTGCTCACCGAACCCGCACCCGGCACCACCGTCATCCGCCCCGACACATCCGTCCGCAGGACCGGCATCGGTGCCTACGAGGTAGACCTGCCAGGCACCCCCACCGGCTACACCCAGGTCACCCCATACGGCCAGGAGTTCGCACGCTGCCAGCCATCCGGCGTGCAGGGCCGGACACTGCGCGTGCACTGCGACCGCGACACCCGCTGGGCCGCAACCCACGTCCAGGGCGTCGCACCGGCAGGCGAGGTAGGCGCGTACGCCCAGACCACCGGCATCGCACCAGACCTGCGCATCGACCCCACCCGCTCGCACAACACCACCGGCGGCGCGTTCACCCTGCACCGATTGGGCGTCGGGCAATACCGGGTGCTGGTCAAGGGCGTCGGGACATGGGGCGGCACGGCGTTCTCAGGCGCAACCGAGTCCGGTTATTGCCATACCCAGTGGTGGCACACGTTCACCCACCCGCTGGCCGAGGTCTGGGTTGACGTGCAGTGCGTGGACGAGACTGGCGCGCTGGCAGACAAGAACTTCGGCATCGCCACCATCCGCCCACCCTTCACGGCCGACGAGCAGATGGGCCCCCTCCACCCCACCGACCCCGGCCCAAGCCGTCCAGGCTGGGGCTACACCCAGGTCCACCAGTACACGACCCCACTAGGCGTACCCGCACAACTCCACCCGAACCACCAGTGGTCAACCTGGGGCGGCTACCTCCCAGGCAATGACCACTGGTGGGCCCGAAAGTCGAGCATCGTCCGCACAGCAACCGGCGAGTACACCGTCCGCATGCCCGGCCTGGCGAAGTCACCAACAGCCCACACCACCGCCCATTCCCAGGCTGGCGACGTGTGCGTGATCCGGAACCAGCAGGCGGACGGCGAAGACGCCTTGGTAGGCGTGAACTGCTACACGGCCACAGGCACCCCGAAGAACACAGCCTTCCACCTCTACCTGGGCACCGGCCCAACCGTGACATCCGCAGAGGCCACGAGACTGGCCCCAGGCGAGTACGAACTCCCCTTCACAACGGGCCACGCCCAACTAACCCCAACCCACACCTTCGCCCGCTGCCAACACACAGTGGGAACCACCATCCGCGTGTCCTGCGACCGAGACACAACCTGGCAACTAACCCACGTCACCAACACCGGCCTACACGGCGACACAGTCCCTTCCGGCTACCTGGCAGTCTCGCAGGCGGGAACGGTGGCCAACTCGTTCAGCACCAATGGCGAGGTGCCTTCGGTGATCCGGACAAACACGGGCCGGTACACGGTGAAGTACACGACACTCGGCTTCCAAACACGGGTGTGGCCGACGGACACCGTGCAGGTAAGCGTGCTGGGCGATGAGATCAGAACATGCGCGATAGCCGGCCTCAACGGCTACATGACCCGAGGCGCAGTAGAAGTAAGCATCTGGTGCTTCGACGCAACAGGCCGCCCAGCAGACACCCCCTTCGCCCTAACCTACCTCCGCCCACCCGACCGCTGACAACATGCGCCCAAAGGGCGCGCGCTTTTCGAAGTAGCTCGCGCAGCAAACCTCCCAACTTGGGCTTCTTCCGTCATCCCCGTATGGCCTGCCCGAAGGGCTACCACAGATTTCCCCGGGTGTAGCCGAAAGTTTTTGCGAGGAACGAGCAAAAAGTTTTAGCGGCACCCGGGGAAATCTGTGGTTGGCTCCGCCAGGCC
>NZ_JBBEGC010000199.1:0-8880 GCF_037401995.1 Saccharothrix sp. CCNWYY140 | reverse complement strand
ACAAGCAAGAAGCCCAAGTTGCGCTGTGTCCTCCTCGGTGGACTGCCGCTTGCCGGCTCCGCCGAAGAACCCGCGCTGCGCGCCGGGTGTGTGTCGCAAGATCATCATTTGGCCGCCCTCAGTCTCGATTGGAACGGGGTTGGGGCGCTGTGCGACCGGTTGGGCCGATGGGTTGGGCGCAGTTCGTCGTGTGAAGTTCGCCGCTCACCGGCTTGCCGTCCGAGCGTGGCCGCTTGCGGAGTTATCCTCGGTTCCTAGACCCGAGGAGCGTGGTTGAGCCAGGACATCGAGCCCGCCCAGACGACGCAGTCCGTGCCCGCACGGCCTCCGTCGGCCACCAGGCGCGTTCGCGCGCGCCTTGCCCGGCGCATCACCGCGCAGCGGGCCGCGCCGGTCAAGCAGGTGTTGGAGCCGCTTGCGGCCGTGCACCGGGACCTGCACCCCAAGGCGGACCTCGCCCTCCTCCAGCACGCGTACGACGTGGCCGAGGAGAAGCACCGGCCGCAGCGGCGCAAGTCCGGTGACCCCTACATCACCCACCCGCTCGCCGTGGCGACCATCCTGGCCGAGTTGGGCATGGACACGACGACCCTGGTCGCCGCCCTCCTGCACGACACGGTCGAGGACACCGACTACTCGTTGGACCAGTTGCGCGACGACTTCGGCAACGAGGTCGCCCTGCTGGTCGACGGGGTCACCAAGCTGGACAAGGTCAAGCTGGGCGCGGCGGCCGAGGCCGAGACCATCCGCAAGATGGTCATCGCGATGGCCAAGGACCCCCGGGTGCTGGTCATCAAGCTCGCCGACCGGCTGCACAACATGCGGACCATGCGGTTCCTGCCGCCGGAGAAGCAGGCCCGCAAGGCGCGCGAGACGCTCGAGGTGCTCGCCCCGCTGGCGCACCGCCTGGGCATGGCCACGGTCAAGTGGGAGCTGGAGGACCTCGCGTTCGCCATCCTCCAGCCCAAGAAGTACGACGAGATCGTGCGCCTGGTGGCCAACCGGGCGCCCTCGCGGGACACCTACCTCAGCGGTGTGATCAACGAGCTGTCCACGCAGCTGGAGTCGGCGCGCATCACCGCCAAGGTCGAGGGCAGGCCCAAGCACTACTACTCGATCCACCAGAAGATGATCGTGCGCGGCCGGGACTTCGACGACATCCACGACCTGGTCGGCGTGCGCATCCAGGTCGACGAGGTCCGCGACTGCTACGCCGCGATGGGTGTCGTGCACGCGCTGTGGCAGCCCATGCCCGGTCGGTTCAAGGACTACATCGCCCAGCCCCGGTTCGGCGTCTACCAGTCCCTGCACACCACGGTCATCGGCCCGGACGGCAAGCCGCTGGAAGTGCAGATCCGGACCTACGACATGCACCGCACCGCCGAGTACGGCATCGCGGCGCACTGGCGGTACAAGGAGACCCGCGGCACCCACAGCGGCAAGGGCGTCGAGGTCGACGAGATGGCGTGGATGCGCCAACTCCTCGACTGGCAGCGCGAGGCCGCCGACCCGGGCGAGTTCCTGGAGTCGCTGCGCTTCGACCTGGCCGCGCGGGAGATCTTCGTCTTCACGCCCAAGGGCGACGTGGTGACCCTGCCGACCGGCTCGACCCCGGTCGACTTCGCCTACGCCGTGCACACCGAGGTGGGCCACCGCTGCATCGGCGCGCGCGTGAACGGCCGGCTCGTCGCGCTGGAGCGCAAGCTCGAGAACGGTGAAGTGGTCGAGATCTTCACGTCCAAGGCGGAGGGGGCGGGTCCTTCGCGAGACTGGCTGTCCTTCGCCGCCTCCCCGCGGGCCAAGGCCAAGATCAAGCAGTGGTTCGCGAAGGAGCGCAAGGAAGAGGCCATCGAGGTCGGCAAGGACGCCATCGCGAAGGAGGTCCGGCGGGTCGGCCTGCCGCTCCAGCGCCTGGTGTCGGCGGACTCGATGGGCGCGCTGTCCAAGGAACTGCACTACCCGGACGTGTCGGCGCTGTACGCGGCGGTCGGCGAGGGCCACACCTCGGCCCGCCACGTGGTGCAGCGCCTGGTGGCCCAGCTCGGCGGCGTCGAGCACGCCGAGGACGAACTGGCCGAGCGCTCCACCCCGTCCACGGTGGCCCGCCGCCGGGTGACCGGCGACGCCGGCGTCATCGTCAAGGACGCGGCGGACGTGTGGGTCAAACTGGCCCGCTGCTGCACCCCCGTCCCCGGCGACGACATCCTGGGCTTCGTGACCCGCGGCGGCGGCGTCTCGGTGCACCGGACCGACTGCACCAACGCCGACGAACTGCTCAAGACCCCCGAGCGCCTGCTGGACGTCGAGTGGGCACCGTCGTCGTCCTCGGTGTTCCTGGTAGCCATCCAGGTGGAGGCGCTGGACCGCCACCGCCTGCTGTCGGACGTGACGAAGGTGCTGGCCGACGAGAAGGTCAACATCCTGTCCGCCTCGGTGACCACGTCGAGGGACCGGGTGGCGGTGAGCCGCTTCTCCTTCGAGATGGGCGACCCGAAGCACCTGGGCCACGTGCTCAAGGCGGTCCGCAGCGTGGAGGGCGTGTACGACGTGTACCGGGTGACGTCGGCGTCCTGATCAAGATCTCCAAGCCCGGAGGATGACCAGCACCGACAGCACGTGCAGGAGGCCGGCGACCAGCACCCCGAGGACGACGGTGGTCCCCGACCACACCTGCGTCGCCGGGACCGTGGTGCCCACCGCGAGCGACACCGCGCCGGACACCCACCGGGCACGGACTCGCCGGGCCTCACCGGCGATGCGCCGCGCCGCCGGCGGTGGGAGCCGTCGGTCGGTGCGCAGCCCGGTGAGGTGGTCGGGGTCGCGTGCCCACACCCACAGGTCCCGGCTGGTCGACCGGCCGGGTGCGGTGCCGGCGAGGAACCGGCCGTCTGGGCTGAACGCCGCCGACACGACCTCGGTCGGGATGCGCTGCACCACCCGGCCCAGCGCGAGGTCCCACAGCTCCAGGCCTTCGCCGGTGCGGTAGAGCAGCTCACGGAGGTCGGCGCTGAACGCGAGCGGCCCGCTGACCCGCCGGAGCGGGCCGGGGTCGAGGTCCAGGGACATTCGCGGGCTCCAGTCCGACGTGTCCCACACCACGACCTTCGTCGGGCTCGCGGCGGCGACCAGCGTCCCGTCCCCGCTCACCGCGACCACGTCGACGTCCGGCAGGTCCGCGGCACCCCGCTGCTGCCAGGTCGCCGTGTCCCACAGCGCTACCCCGGTGTCGGAAGCGCCGACCGCGAAAGGACCCTCGGCGCTGAGCCGGAAGTCGCGCGTTTCACGGCCCCGCAGGGGGTGCCGCGGCCGTTTCCAGCCGTCGCCCTGCCGCTGCCACATGTCGACGAAGCCGGCGCGGTGGACGGCGAGGATCGCTCCGTCGTGGCTGAAGCTCACCGACCGGACGTCGTCGCTGCGGAGGTGGAACTGTGCCTGTTGTCGCGGCCACGGCCGGAGCTCGTGCACGACGAGCTCGCCGTGGCCGGTGACGGCGAGCAGGGTGCCGTCCGGGCTGAAGGCGGCGGGGCCGAGGGCCCGCACCAGGTACATCGCTTGGTGCCAACTCCGGGTGTTCCAGATGGCGTTGCCGGAGGTGATCCGCGCCGAGCCGGGTTCGAACGCCAGGTGCGGCCCGCCCCGGCCGATCAGGGCGGCGTGGGCGAACGGCAGCCGGGCCTCTGGTTCCCGCTCGGCCTGACTCGGCACCGACGACCGCCGCACGGTGGTGACCTCGGAGCGGACCGGCCGGGGCGCGGTAGTGACCTCGGGCCGGGGTGGGGTGGGCGCGGGTCGGCTCGGTTCCAGTGTGGCGGTGGAGTCGGCGTGTACCGGCGGTTCGGGCTCCGGTTGTGGCGCGTCCGCCACCGTTGCGGGAGCGGGGCTTGGCTGGGGCGTGTCGGCCCGCAGCGGGGTGATCGCCGGAGCGGGCGGTTGCGGTTCGGGCTCCGCCAGCGGTTGTGGTTCCGGTTCTGCTGGCGGTTGCGGTAGTGGTTCGGGTTCCGCAGGCAGAGGCGGTGGTGGGGTCAGGGCCTCGGTTGCCGCCGTGGACAGGTCGTGGTTCGGGCCGGCGGCCAGGATTTCCAGGGCTGCCCGTGCCACCGGGTCGCCCTCCTCCGTGCGGGTGCCGAGGATGCGCACGCCCACCAGGCGCAGGGCCGGGTCGTTGCTGCGCAGCAGGCGGCGGAGTTCGTCGGGTAAGTCGCGGGGTAGTGGGGTGCCGGCGTAGGCGATGCGCAGGTCGCCGCTCAGCACACCGCTGTGCGTCGGCGTCTGGTCGGGGCTCTCGCGGCGCACGCGTTCGTACACGTACCCGTACAGGTCGCGGTCGGTGATCTCGCCGTCGCCGTCGAGGTCCGCCTCGCCCGTGCGCAGGCCCTCGATGATCGCCTTGGTGAACACCGACGGTTCGGCCCGGTCGTCCACCCTGCCGCTGTCGGGCTCGTAGGCGTACTGGATGTGCGTCGACGCGGTCATGACCACGCAGCCGCGACCCTCCTCCAGCTGCTCGACCACGTCGACGGTCCCGGCCGACCGGGGCAGCATCCCGCTCGGGAAAGCGCCGCCGTAGCAGCAGTCCAGCCACACCACGACCTGCGCGGCGAGGCTGTGGTCGATGCGTTCGCGCACGAACTGCGCCGAGACGGCCGTCGACGCGAGCCGGTCGTTGCGGGTGTCGGTGGTGGCGAAGTGCAACTGCCCGGAGAAGCGGTCCTTCACGCCGTGGCCCGACACGTACAGCAGGACCACGTCGTCGTGCCCCGCCTCGGTGAACAGGCCGTCCACGTGCTCGCGCAGCAGCTGGGCGGACGGGTTCAGCAGCACCTCGGTGCGGAACGCGCCGATCGCCTCGTCGCGGAGCACCGCTTCCAGCTCCTCGGCGTCCCGCCGGGGCGCGCGCAACGCCCCGAACGTCGGGTCGCCGTAGGTGTCGGTGGCGATCAGCAGAGCCCGGCGCATGGACGGAAAGACTACGGAAAGCGCCCTTCCGGCGACACGCCGCGACACGTCAGCGAAACGTCAGGTGCCGCTGCGATCATCGCGACTGCCGGTCACCTCACGACCGGCGGGGAAGACGAAGGGGCCGGCTGGCAGCACTCCTCTCCCGAGTGCGCGCCAGCCGGCCCCTTCGTGTTCGTCGGGCCTACTCGACGGTGACGGACTCGAACTTCACTTCCTTGTTCGGCTTGCCGCCGCCGGGGGACGGGTCGAAGGAGCCGTCGTGGCCCGCGCGGGCCACCTCGTCGACCAGCTTCAGGCCGGCCTCGTCCACGCTGCCGAAGACCGTGTAGTCCGGGGACAGCTGGGCGTCGCCGTAGACGATGAAGAACTGGCTGCCGTTCGTGCCCTTCTGGGTCTCCTGGTCGATGCCCGCGTTGGCCATCGCCAGGTAGCCGCGGCCGTAGGTCAGCTCCGGCCAGGTCTCGTTGTCGAACGCGTAGCCGGGGCCGCCCCGGCCGGTGCCGGTCGGGTCGCCGCACTGGAGCATCTGGAGGCCCTCGGTGCCGATGCGGTGGCAGGAGGTGCCGTTGAAGTAGCCCTGCTTGGCCAGGCTGACGAAGCTGTTCACGGTGCACGGCGCGAGCGAGCGGTCCAGCGTCAGCTTCAGGTCACCGATGTTGGCCTTGATGGTGGCCGTCTGGGTGCCGGTGGCGCCGATGCCGGTCGCCTCGGGCGTCTTCGTGCCCTCCTTGGACGACGGCTCCTTCGACGCCCGGTACTCGCAGTTCACCGGGTCCGCGAGCGGGGTCGGGCGCTTGGGCAGGGCCTTGACCTCGGTCGGGATCTGGATCGGCTTCGGGGTCTCCGACGTGGCCGCGGCGTCGTCGGAGCTGCTGAAGTCGGTCGTGGACACCCAGTAGATGCCGCCGCCGACGACGAGGACGGCGATGACGGTCACGACCACCGAGACGATCCGGCGCCGCTTCGCGCGCTCCGCTCGGCGGGCGAGCTGTCGTTCCAGCTTCCGCTTGGCCTGCTCGCGGCGCTGCACGTTGGTCGGCACCTGCAACCTCCCTGTTCTCGCGTCGACCGGCGACGATCGGTGTGCAGTCTAGGGGGCGGGTATATGGCTGGTGTGTGCCGGATAGGCTGGTGGGGCGGTCCACAGCGATCCGTTGCCGTTCTGTTGCCGTCGAGAGCCGTCGAGGAGTGTCCGCGTGCTGGTGATCGGGTTCCCCACCGGCGCCCTCCAGGCCAACTGCTTCGTGCTGGCCGCGGAGGCCGGCGGACCGTGCGTCGTGGTCGACCCCGGCCAGGACGCCGAAGAGCCGCTGGCCCAGGCGCTGCGCGAACACCGCCTCACGCCGGTCGCCGCCCTGCTCACGCACGGCCACTTCGACCACTGCTTCGCCGTCGCGCCCGTGTGCGACGGCAACGACATCCCGGCGTGGGTGCACCCCGACGACCGGGTACTGCTGTCGGACCCGCTCAAGGGCATCAGCGCCGAGTCGCGCGCCTTCTTCGGCGGGAACCTGGAGATGCGCGAACCGCGCGAGGTGCGCGAGCTGGCCGACGGGGCCGAGCTGGACCTGGCGGGCCTGCGGCTGACCGTCGACCACACACCGGGCCATACCGGCGGGTCGGTGATGTTCCGCGCCGGCACCGAGGAGGGCGGACGGCTCGTGCTGTCCGGCGACACCCTCTTCGCCGGCTCCATCGGACGCACCGACCTGCCGGGCGGCGACCACCGCGCCATGCTGGCGTCACTGCGCACCAAGGTGCTGACGCTGCACGACGACACGGTGGTCCTGCCCGGCCACGGCCCGACGACCACCATCGGCCGAGAGCGCGAGGCCAACCCGTTCCTGCTGGGACTGGGCGACGACGCGCCGGCCGCACCGCACCGAGGACTGTGAAAGACGTGACGACGTTCTCCGCCCCCAAGGGCGTGCCCGACTACTTCCCCCCGGTCTCCGCGACCTTCACCGCGGTCCGCGACATCCTCGTGGACTCCGCGCGGCTGGCCGGCTACGGCTACATCGAGCTGCCCGTCTTCGAGGACACGGCCCTGTTCGCCCGCGGCGTCGGCGAGTCGACCGACGTGGTGACCAAGGAGATGTACACCTTCACCGACCGCGGCGGCCGGTCCATCACGCTGCGCCCCGAGGGCACCGCCGGCGTGATGCGGGCGGTCATCGAGCACGGCCTGGACAAGGGCCAGCTCCCGGTCAAGCTCGCCTACGCGGGCCAGTTCTTCCGCGCCGAACAGCCGCAGGCCGGCCGCTACCGGCAGTTCCACCAGGTCGGCGTCGAGGCGATCGGCGTGGACGACCCGGCCCTGGACGCCGAGGTCATCGCCATCGCCGACGAGGCGTTCCGGCGGATGGGCCTGACCGGCTACCGGCTCGAGCTGACGTCGCTGGGCGACTCGTCGGACCGTCCCGCGTACCGCGAGCTGCTCCAGGCGTTCCTGGCGAAGCTCCCCTTGGACGAGGAGACCCGTCGCCGGGCCACGATCAACCCGCTGCGGGTGCTCGACGACAAGCGCCCCGAGGTCCGGGCGATGGTCGAGGACGCGCCTTTGATGCGCGACCACCTGTCCGACGCTTCGCGCGCGCACTACGAGCAGGTCAAGGACTACCTGAACGACCTGGGCGTGAAGTTCGTCGAGAACCCGCGGATGGTGCGCGGCCTGGACTACTACACCAAGACGTGCTTCGAGTTCGTCCACGACGGCCTCGGCGCGCAGTCCGCGATCGGCGGCGGTGGCCGCTACGACGGCCTGATGGAGCAGCTGGGCGGGCCGGCGTTGTCCGGTGTCGGGTTCGGCCTGGGCGTGGACCGGTCGCTGCTGGCGTGCCAGGTCGAGGGCGTGCAGCCCGGCGACGTGGCCCGCTGCGACGTGTACGGCGTGCCCCTGGGCGAGGCCGCGAAGTCCCGCCTGGTGGCGTTGTCGTCGGCCCTGCGCGCCGCCGGGGTCCGATTCGACCTGGCGTACGGCGGCAAGGGCCTGAAGGGCGCCATGAAGGGCGCCGACCGTTCCGGCGCGCGTTTCGCGCTGGTCCTGGGCGAGCGGGACATCGAGGCCGGCGTCGTCCAGCTCAAGGAGCTGGCGTCCGGCGACCAGCGCGAGGTGCCGCTGGTGGACGTGGTCATCGCGGTGCGGGAGGCGTTGGGCCGGTGAGCGACGACGAGCGGATCCCACTGGACCTGCTGGACCCGACCGCGGTGCGCAAGCGCGCCCGGACGGTGGCGATCGGCGCCCTGATGGTCGCCGCCGCCTTCGGCGGTCTACTGGGCCTGCTCGCCGGCCGCACGGCAGGTCTGGTGACAGCGGCGGTGTTCGCACTGCCGCTGTTGCTGCTGGCCTGGTCGGAGGCCCGCCGCCGGGTGTGGCTGGCGGGCCACGTCCTGTCCGTGCGCGCCTTCGGCACCCGGTCGGTCGACCTGCACACGGCCGACCAGCTGGACCTGCTGGTGACGGACATGCGCGGCAGCCGCACGGTCGGGCTGTTCGTGCGGGGCGGCGGCAAGGCGATCAACCTGGCCCTGGCCATCTACGCGGGGACGGGTGGCCGGGAGCAAGGTGTCCTGGCCTTGAGGAAGTTGGCCGACGTGCTCGCGGGCCGGGGTGACGCTCCTGGTCTGGTGTTCTCGGAACTGCTGGTGGCACAACTGCGAGCGGAGGCCCGCGGCCTGGCTGCGGCTGACCGCCCGCTCTACCAGCTCGGCTCCCTGGCACCGGCAGGCCGCTTGGCCCAAAAACTCAACCCCGACGCCATCTCCCGCTTCGTCTCCACCCTGGACTGAGCACCCCAGAGCACCCCAGGGCCACCGAAGGTGCTCTTCGGCGGAGCCGGCAAGTGGCAGTCCACCGAGGAGGACACAACTCAACTTGGGCTTCTTGCTTGTGTCATCCCCGTATGGCCTGCCCGAAGGGCT
>NZ_JBBEGC010000198.1:0-9073 GCF_037401995.1 Saccharothrix sp. CCNWYY140 | reverse complement strand
GCAAGAAGCCCCCGCCCTTGTAGTTGTGTCATCCTTGGCGGCCTGCCCGCCGGCGAGGCTCTTTTAATCTTTGAACTGAACGCTCCGCTCTCAAGCCCACGCTTCGCGGGTCCAAACAGGACGCGCTCCGCGCTCCTGAGCTCGGACGCGCTTCGCGCTCTTGAACGCGCTGAAGCGCTCGAAAGATTAAAAGCGGCGCTCGCCGCGCGGCAGGCCCCCGGGGGGGTGGAAGTGCGTCGGTTTCTTTCCCCGTCCGGCCTGCCGGAGGCAACCACACTTGGCCCGTTTTCGCAACCGGAAAAACTGGTTGCGAAAACGGACCAAGCGTGGTTGGGCTTCGCCCAGGCCGGACGGGGAAAGAAACCGAGGCCCTTCCTGTGGCTGGCAGCCACGCGAAAAAGCATCCGCGCGTTGTGCGGCGAGGAGGCGCGAAGGCGGAGTGGCGGTGAGAAGAGGGTGGCGTGTAAAGCACAACGCCGTCCGCGCATGGCGCAGACGGCGTTGTAGTGGAGCTGTGTCAGACAGCTGCCGCGACCACGTCCTCAGCAGGCTTGGCCTCGATGTCCAGCACCTTCTTGTTCCGCCGGTTCCGCTTCTCCAAGAAGTTCGCGAACCAGGTCAGCAACAAGCACATCGCAATATAAGTAGCCGCCACCACAATGGTGATCGGCACCAACGGCCGCCCGAACTCGAAGATGCCACCCAAGTACCGAGCCTGGTACAGCAACTCCTCATACGTGATGAGGAAGCCCAACGCCGAGTCCTTCAGCAGCACCACCAACTGGCTGATGATGGCCGGCAGCATCGCCCGCACCGCCTGCGGCAGCAACACAAGCGTCATCACCTGCGTCTTACGCATACCCACGGCGTAAGCGGCCTCGCTCTGCCCCCTAGGCAGGGACAGCACGCCCGCCCGGAAGACCTCCGCCAGCACCGAGCCGTTGTACAGCGTCAGGCCGAGCACCACCGAGTAGAACGGCGCGCCCAAGCCGATGCCGTAGTGGAAGATGAAGATCAGGACCACCAGCGGAACCGCGCGGAACAGTTCGACGACCACCATCGCCGGTGCCCGCACGATCTTGTGGTCCGACAGCTGGCCGGCCGCGAAGATCGCGCCGAAGACCATCGCCAGGACGGCACCCGCCAGGAACGCCCGGATGGTGTTCCACAGCGCGTCGATCAGGGTCGTCTGGACGTTCTTGTACTCCAGCCACGTCCACTTGGCGGCGTCGAACTGGCCGCTCGCGGTGAACCGGTAGAGCACGAAGCCGAGGCCGGCGACGAGCACCACGATGCCCAGTACCGCGTACAGGCGGTAGCGCAGCCGGGCCTTCGGGCCCGGGATGTCGAACAGGACCGAGGCGCTCATCGGGCGATGCTCCACCGCTTCTCGAGGCTGCGTTGCAACAGGGTCATGGGGATCACGAGGATGATGAAGAACAGCGCGACCCACAGCAGGCCGACCAGCTGGTCCTCACCGCGCTCGGACAGGTTCAGGCTGATCGAGCCGGCCTGGAACACCGAGAAGCCGGCCGCGATCGTGGTGTTCTTCAGCAGCGCGATCATCGTGCTCATCATCGGCGGCACGACGGCGCGGGTGGCCTGGGGCAGCACGATGGAGCCGAGCATCTGGCCGAAGGTCAGGCCCAGCGCGCGGGACGCCTCCGCCTGGCCCACCGGCACCGTGTTGATGCCCGAGCGGACGACCTCGCACACGAACGCCGAGGTGTACAGGGTCAGCGACACCACCGCGAAGGTGAAGTAGTAGCGGGCGGCCGAGCCGCCGAAGTCGGCCGCGTCCACGATCTTGAGCAGCGGGAACGCGAACGCGAAGAAGAAGAACACCAGGGTCAGCGGGGTGTTGCGGACGATCGTGACGTACAGGGTGCCCGCCGCGCGGAAGATGGGGACCGGCGAGACCCGCAGCATCGCCAGGAACGTGCCCAGCACCAGCGAGCCCGCCGCGGCGATCAGGAACAGCTCAATGGTGTTGAGGAACCCCGGCCCGTACAGGTCGAGGTTGTCGAGCAGGACGTCCATCGTCTTCCTCGGCTAGTGGGGGTCGGGGGTGGGGCCGCCCCGCCGCTTCGAGCGACGGGGCGGCCACCGAAGAGGGTCAGTACCGCTCGAGCACCGGCTTGGTGGCCGGCGAGCCCGACTTGCCCAGCGTCGCGTTGTAGATCTTCTCCCAGTCGCCGCCGGAGATGGCGGCTTCGAGGATGTCGTTCACCTTGTCGCGCAGGGCCTTGTCGTCCTTGGCCAGGCCGACGCCGTAGGGCTCCTTGGAGAACGGCTTGCCGACGACCTTGAACAGCTCCGGCTGCTGCGCCGCGTAGCCCTTGAGGATCGCGTCGTCGGTGGTGACCGCGTCGACCGCGCCCTGCTCCAGCTGCTGCACGCACTGCGAGTAGTTCTGGAGCTCGACGATGTTCGACGCCTCGGTCAGGCCCTCGTTCTTGACCTTCTGGATCGGCGTCGAGCCGGTGACCGAGCAGACCTTCTTGCCCTTGAGGGTCTCCGGGCCGGTGATCGAGTTGTCGGTCTTCTTCACCAGCAGGTCCTGGCCCGCGGTGAAGTACGGGCCGGCGAACGCGACCTGCTGCTTGCGCTTGTCGTTGATGGTGTAGGTGCCGACGTAGTAGTCGACGTCACCGTTGATCAGCGCCTGCTCGCGACCGGCGGAGGCGATCGCCTTGTACTCGATCTTGCTGTCGTCGTAGCCCAGCTTGGCGGCGATCAGCTTCGCGATCTCCACGTCGAAGCCGCTGTACTTGCCGCTGGTCGGGTCCTTGTAGCCCAGGCCCGGCTGGTCCTCCTTGACGCCGATGACCACCTTGCCGCGAGCCTGGATCTTCTTGAACGTCTCCGAGCCGTCCACCTTCACGTCGGTGGCGACGGCCTGCGTCGGGGCCGGGGTCGAGCCGCCCGGGGTCCCCTCCTTGCCGCACGCGGTCAGGGCGAGGCCGCCGGCCAGCAGCGCCACCGCAAGGGTGCGAACCCTCATCGTCTTACTCCTGCTCTTCGTCGGGGTCTGGCGGCGCCAAGTTCGAGCGCCGCGGTCAGAGGGACTTCAGTGGGTCAGGATCTTGCCAAGGAAGTCCTTCGCGCGGTTGGACTTCGGCGCCGAGAAGAAGGCCTCGGGCGTCGAGTCCTCGACGACCTCGCCGTCGGCCATGAAGATCACCCGGTCCGCGGCCTTGCGGGCGAAGCCCATCTCGTGGGTGACCACGAGCATGGTCATGCCCTCGCGGGCCAGCGTCGTCATGACGTCGAGCACCTCCTGGACCATCTCGGGGTCCAGCGCGGAGGTCGGCTCGTCGAACAGCATCACCTTGGGCTTCATCGCCAGGGCACGGGCGATCGCCGCCCGCTGCTGCTGCCCACCCGAGAGCTGGGCGGGGTACTTCTCCGCCTGGTTCGCGATGCCGACCCGCTCGAGCAGCTCCATCGCGGTCTTGCGGGCCTGCGCCGACGGGGTCTTGCGGACCTTGACCGGCGCGAGCATCACGTTGTCCACGATGCTCTTGTGCGCGAACAGGTTGAACGACTGGAAGACCATCCCGACGTCCGCGCGCAGGCGGGCCAGGTCCTTGCCCTCCGCGGGCAGGGGCTGGCCGTCGACCTCGATGGTGCCGGCGTTGATCGGCTCCAGGCGGTTGATCGTCCGGCACAGGGTCGACTTGCCCGAGCCCGACGGCCCCAGCACGACGACGACCTGGCCCTTGGGCACCTCGAGGTTGACCTGCTTGAGAACGTGGAGGGGCCCGAAGAACTTGTCCACGCCCGCCATCCGGATCATCGGCGGAGCAGGTGTGGGGGCGGTCATCAGATCCTCCAGTCGGGGCTCGGAGAGCGATGGCGGGAAACCTAGGTGTGAATCACCACACCAGTCCAGGCGGTTGAGCAAGACTTAGGGTCTCAACTCTGTCACAGGCAGGCGACAATAACTCGGGAGGACGCCGGTGCGCGTGCTGTTGGTCGAAGACGACGACCGCGTGGCAGAAGCGCTGGTCCCGGCGCTGACACGGCGGGGTTTCAGCGTAGACCGACAGGCAACCGGTCGGGGGACGCTCGATCGGTTGGCGGGTATCGACGTCGTGTTGCTGGACCTCGGTCTGCCCGATATCGACGGGGTGACGCTCTGCCGCAATATCCGGGCAGCCAGTGACGTCGCCATCATCGTGGTGTCGGCGCGCGGCGAAATCGACGACCGAATCCTCGGTTTGCACGCCGGCGCGGACGACTACCTGGTCAAGCCCTACGACGTGGGCGAGCTGGTGGCCCGGGTGCACGCCGTGCGGCGGCGGCGCGGCGACCCGGTCGGGGTGGGCGGCACCGGCACGGAGGTGTTCGAGGTGGCCGACGTGCGGGTGGACCTGGCCCGGCACGAGGTCACCGTGGCGGGTGAACCGGTGGCGCTGTCGCGCAAGGAGTTCCAGGTGTTGGCGCTGGTGATGGCCGCGGGCGGCGCGGTGTGCACGCGGGAGCGCATCCTGGCCGAGGTGTGGGGCCGGACGTGGGCCGGCGCGAACCGGACGCTGGACGTGCACGTGGCGACGCTGCGCACCAAGCTGGGCCGGCCGTCGCTGCTGGAGACCGTGCGCGGCGTGGGCTACCGGCTGTCGGTGGCCGGCTGACATGCGCTCGCGGCTGCTCGGGATCGTCCTCACCCTGGTGGTGCTGGTGCTGGTCGGCATGGGTGTCCCGCTCGGACGCGGTGTCGCGGCGACCGAGCAGCAGGAGATGTTCCTGGACCGGCTCACCGACACGGCCCGCTTCGCCTCGGTCGCGCAGCGTCCCCTGATCGACGACCAGCCGAAGGTGCTGGAACGCGAACTGGTCCGCTACCAGGAGCTGTACGGCATCAAGGTGGCCCTGCTGGACCGGACGGGCACGGTGGTCGCCGCGTCCGGGCCGGTGGACGTGGCCGCGGACGAGGTGCAGGAGCTCGTGGACAGCGCGCTGGCGGGCCGGCAGCCGACCGCGCCGCCGCTGTTCATGCCGTGGGACCGCACCGAGCTGGTGCTCGCCGAGCCGGTGCTGGCCGACGGTGAAGTTCGTGGCGCGATCGTGACCTTCTCCCCCACCGACAAGACCCGCGCCGAGGTGTCCCTGTGGTGGTCGGTGCTGCTGCTGGCCAGCCTGCTGGTGCTGGCGCTGGGCGTGTTCGTGGCGCTGCCGCTGGTGGGCTGGACGCTGCGGCCGGTGCGGGCGCTGGACGAGGCCACCGGCCGGCTGCTGGCGTCGGTGGTGTCCGGGAAGGCGGTCGAGCCGGTCGGGTCGGCGTCGGGTCCGCCGGAGTTGCAGCAGCTGTCGCGGTCGTTCGACCAGATGGCGGCGAACGTGACCGACGTGCTGGCCTCGCAGCGCGCGTTCGTCGCCGACGCGTCCCACCAGCTGCGCAACCCGCTGACCGCGTTGAAGCTGCGGCTGTCCAACCTGGAGGGTCACGTCTCCGGCGACGCCGTGGTGCACCAGGAGGCGGCGCTGGACGAGGCCGACCGGCTCAACCGCATCCTCGACGAGCTGCTGGCGATGGCCCGCGCCGCCGCGCCCTCGGTGGACCCGCTGCCGGTGGACGTGGACCAGGCCGTGGCGGGCCGGCTGTCGGCCTGGAACGCCGCCGCCGCGTCCCGCTCGGTGCACCTGGTGCTGGACGGCGAGCGCGGCGGGACGGCGCTGGCCCCGCCGCGCGGGGTGGAGGCCGTGCTGGACGCCCTGCTGGACAACGCGCTGAAGTTCACCCCGGACGACACGCTGGTCCGGGTGGACGTGCGGCGGCGTGACGGCGTGGTGCGGCTGTCGGTGCAGGACGAGGGGCCGGGGTTGGCGCCGGAGGAGCTGGAGCGGGCGACCGACCGGTTCTGGCGGTCGCCGGCGCACCAGAACATCCAGGGCTCGGGGCTCGGCCTGGCGATCGTGCGGCAGATCGTGGCGCGGGTGGACGGCGAGGTGGAGCTGTCCCTGCCGGAGGAGGGCGGCCTGCGGGTGACGGTCAGCTTCCCGGCCGTCTAGACCTTCACGTCCCGGTAGTAGCGCATCGCGCCCGGGTGCAGCGGGATCGGGGTGGTCTCGATCGCCGATCTGACCTCGATCGACCGGGCCACCGGGCTGGCCGCCACCAGCGCGTCCTGCGCCCCGAACAGGCCTCTGAGCAGCGCTTCCGCCACGTCGTCCGACATCGTGTCGTTGACCAGCAGGAAGTTGCGCACGACGAGCGTGGTGACCGGCTTGGTGACCGGGCCGCCGGGCAGCTCGTAGGCCGAGGCGGGCAGGGTCGCCGACCCGTAGACCGGGTACTCGGCCCGCAGCTTGGGCAGCACGTCGTTCAGGTCGAGCATGCGGATCTTGACCGTCGTGGCCAGCGTCCGGACACCGGAGGTCGGGACGCCGCCGGACCAGAAGAACGCGTCCAGGGCGCCGGCGCGCATGGCGTCGGTGGTGGCGTTGAGGTCCAGGTAGTGCGGCTTGAGGTCCGTGGTGGGCGAGATGCCGGCGGATTCCAGCAGCCGGTCGGCGATGAGCTTCACCCCCGAGTCCTCCGCGCCCAGCGACACGCGCAGGCCCTTGAGGTCGGCCAGCTTGGTGGCCGGGATGTCGTCGCGGACCACCACCTGGAGGTAGTCGTCGTGCATCCGGGCCAGCGCGTAGAGCCGGTGGCCCTGGGCGGCGTTGTGGGCGCGTTCGGCCGCGTCGGCCGCCGAGAACCCGACCTGGGCGGTGTTGGCGCCGAGGCGTTCCAGGTTGTCCACCGAACCGGCCGTCACCACGACCTGCGGGTGCGGGATGCCGGGGTCGCGGGTCCACGAGTCGGCCAGCGCGCCGCTGAGCCGGTGGTAGACCCCCGAGTCGCTGCCCGCCGCCATCGTGAGCTTGACCTGGTCGAACTGGTCGCCGCACGCGCTCAACGACAGCGTGGCCAGGGCGAGCACCGCCCCGGCCGCCTGCACCCGCAGCAGCACTCCCGACACCCGCGCATCGTGCCACGTCCACGCTCTACCCTGGACCCGACGGAAGGATGGGGTGGGAGTGACCCGCAGTTACCAGATCCGCACGTTCGGCTGCCAGATGAACGTGCACGACTCCGAGCGCCTGGCCGGGATGCTCGAGGACGCGGGCTACGCACCCGCGGAAGGTGACGCGACCCCCGACGTGGTCGTGTTCAACACCTGCGCGGTGCGGGAGAACGCGGACAACAAGCTCTACGGCACCCTCGGCCACCTCGCGCCCGCCAAGGCCGCCAACCCGGACATGCAGATCGCCGTCGGCGGCTGCCTGGCGCAGAAGGACCAGGGCGAGATCGTCAAGCGCGCCCCGTGGGTCGACGTGGTCTTCGGCACCCACAACCTCGGCTCGCTGCCGGTGCTGCTGGAACGCGCCCGGCACAACCGCGAGGCCCAGGTCGAGATCCTCGACGCCCTGGAGACCTTCCCCTCCACGCTGCCCGCCCGCCGCGACTCGGCGTACTCGGGCTGGGTGTCGGTGTCGGTCGGGTGCAACAACACGTGCACGTTCTGCATCGTCCCGTCGCTGCGCGGCAAGGAGAAGGACCGCAGGCCGGGCGAGGTGCTCGCCGAGGTGCAGGCCCTGGTCGACGAGGGCGTGCTGGAGGTGACCCTGCTCGGGCAGAACGTCAACTCCTACGGCGTCGAGTTCGGCGACCGGTACGCCTTCGGCAAGCTGCTGCGCGCGTGCGGCGGCATCGAGGGTTTGGAACGCGTCAGGTTCACCTCCCCGCACCCGAAGGACTTCACCGACGACGTCATCGCGGCGATGGCCGAGACGCCGAACGTGTGCCACCAGCTGCACATGCCGTTGCAGTCGGGCTCGGACCGCGTGCTCAAGGAGATGCGCCGGTCCTACCGGTCGGCCAAGTACCTGTCCATCCTGGACAAGGTCCGCGAGGCCATGCCCGACGCGGCCATCACCACCGACATCATCGTCGGCTTCCCGGGCGAGACCGAGGAGGACTTCCAGGCGACCCTCGATGTCGTGCGCGCCTCGAAGTTCTCCAGCGCCTTCACCTTCCAGTACTCCAAGCGCCCAGGCACTCCTGCCGCTTCGCTGCCCGACCAGCTGCCGAAGGAGGTCGTGCAGGAGCGCTACGACCGCCTGGTGGCGTTGCAGAACGAGATGTCCTGGGAGCAGAACAAACTCCAGGTCGGCCGCACGGTAGAGGTCCTGGTGGCGAACGGCGAGGGCCGCAAGGACGCCGAAACCCACCGCCTGTCCGGCCGAGCAAGGGACGGCCGCCTGGTCCACTTCGCCCCCGGCGAAGCAACCATCCGGCCAGGCGACGTCGTGGAAACCGTCATCACCTACGCGGCCCCCCACAACCTCATCGCAGACAGCCCCTTGATCAGCCACCGCCGCACCAAGGCCGGCGACCGTTCAGAAGCAGGCATCCGCCCGAAAACCGCAGGCGTCACCCTGGGCCTCCCGAAGTTCGGCGCCCCGGCCCCCCTCCCAGCCGCGGACGGGTGCGCCGTCGGATGACCAACGACCCAGACGACCTCGCCGGCCTCCGCGACGAGATCGACCGAGTGGGCAAAACAGCCGCAAAACGCTTCGACCCAGGCTCGGGCGCGATGCTCATCGCGGTAGCCGTGCTGGCGATCCTGGTGTCCTTGATCCTGCCGTGGGTGGGCGAGGACGTGGGCTTGCAGGTACTGCTGGGCACGGCTCCGGCCCTGCCGAAGGTGTTCTCCTACGCCGTCCTGGTGGCCGGGGTGATCTTGCCGGCGATCACCTTGGTCGCCCGGCGGTGGGCTTTGGCATGGGTGAGCGCGCTCGCGTCTTTCGCGGCCTCGGTGAACGGCGTCCTGTCGATCTGGATGACCCAGACAACAACCGGCCACCAGCCCGGACCCGGCCCAGGGGCGGGCCTGGTCATCGCGGTCATCGCCATCATCGTGCTACTCGTGAAGTGGCTGAAAATCGCCGCCTCCCGCCCCGCCCTCCAGTAACCCCTCACTGTCTCCGCGCGCAGCGCGGCGGCGAAGCCGGCAAGTGGCAGTCCGCCGGGGAGGACACAACTCAACTTGGGCTTCTTGCTTGTGTCATCCCCGTATGG
>NZ_JBBEGC010000197.1:0-9410 GCF_037401995.1 Saccharothrix sp. CCNWYY140 | reverse complement strand
GCCTTTTCTTTTGCTTTGTGTCCATCCTTGGCGGCCTGCCCGCCGGCGAGGCTCTTTTAATCTTTGAACTCAACGCTTCGCTCTCAAGCCCACGCTTCGCGGGTCTAAACGTAACGCGCTCCGCGCTCGCAAGCTCGAACGCCCTCCGCGCTTGGGACGCGCTGGCGCGCTGCGCGCGCGCGAACAACCGCGCTCCGCGTGCCAAAGGATCCGTGTCGATGCAGGAAAGGGCAGGGCAGGGCCAGGTCAGTCCGCGCAGACCGGAAGGAGCTCCGGACGCTTGGGGGCGACCCCGTCACCCATCGACTCCCCGCGCAATTGCCGCCCAATCCAAGGCACGACATGCTCCCGCGCCCACTTCAAATCCTGCCGCCGCTGAGTCATCCAATCCTCGTCCTCCAAAGGAGGCCAAGGCGCACTCCAATCCTCCGTCTGCTTGAACCCCAACACCTCCGCCGCCCGCAACGCCACCCGCCGATGCCCCTCCGTCGACAAGTGCAACCGGTCCTCGCTCCAAGCCCGGCGATCATGCAGGACGGTCATCGACCACAGGTCCACCACTCGGCAGTGGTAGCGCTCGGCGACCGACCACAAATGGCTGTTGTAGATGGCGATCTTGCCCCGCAACGACCGCAGGAACGGCGTGTGCTTCGGGTCGAACCCCGTGAAGATCACGACCTCGCTGCCGGCCGCCCGCAGGTCCGCCACGGCGATCTCGTAGACCTCGGCCAAGGCGTCCGGGTCGGAGCCCGGCACCAGGATGTCGTTGCCGCCGCCGCAGAACGTCGCCAGCTTCGGCTTCAGGGCCACTGCCAGCGGCAGTTGCTCGTCCACTATTTCCTGGAGCATCTTGCCGCGCACGGCGAAGTTCGCGTACCGCAGGCCTGGCCGGTGGCTCGACAGCAGGCCTGCCAAGCGGTCTGCCCAGCCCAGGTACGTGCCGTTCGGGCCTCGGTCGTCCATGCCTTCGGTGAAGCTGTCCCCCAACGCGACGAAACTGTCCATGCCGTCCACGCGCGTCCCCTCCCTCGACGAAGCCGCGCGGCAACACCCCCGTGACCCGCGCGCGCCCAACAGGATGCCTCCGTGCCGGGGACCTACGCCAGCGTCGGTTGCCCCTCCTGGTCACCCGTTGGTCACTCGATCGTGGGATGTGGTGTCGGCAATGGGCGTTTCGTCACGTCCCTGGCCCTACCCTTGCCGACCGTGCCGCGTCTGCCGCTTCCGCTGCTCTCGTTCGCCGCGCTGGCCGTGCTGGCCGGTGTCGTGACCGCCGTCGCCCTCACCAGGGACGACCACGAACCGTTGCGCGAGCAGCGGGTCGGGACCTCGCCGGTGCCCACGCAGCGCGCGGGCGGGGACGGGCCGCCGATGGACTTCGAAGGGGTCGAACTGCCGACCACCACGTCGGCTCGGGCCAGGGCCACCACCACGACGACTACCGAGGGAACACAGCCGACTACGACGGAGATCACGTCGACCACGACCGACGAGCCGGAGCAGTCCGTGACCGTGCCCGAACTGCCGGTCAGCGTGCCGGTCAGCACGTCGACCACCGAGCTGGAGGTCCCCACGGCGGTGTCGGGCACCTGAACGCAGGCGCCGGACACCGCCGCGGGGGTCCCGTTGCCAGGAGGCGCCGCCGCCGATCATCCCCCCGGCAACGGGGGTGGGTCCGGTGCGCGGGGGAGGGCCGCCGCCTGACACCTCCCGCGCGCACCGGGGTCTGCTAGCCCGTCGCCTCGACGGGCACCTGCGACTCGTACGCCGTGCGCAGCCGCAGTTCCGCGCCGGGCGGGGCACCCAGAGCGTCCAAGCCGAGCAGGGCCGCGCCGACCACCGGGGGCACGTCCACGACCCGCACCCCGGCCAGCGGCGCCACCTCGACCAGCCGTTCCCGCACGGCGTCGACGACCACGCCGTTCGTGCCGGTCAGCACGCCGCCGCCGAGCACCACGTCCACCGGTTCGTCCAGCAGCGCCAGCCGCCGCAGCGACACCGAGGCCAGCAGCGCGACCTCCTCGACGAGCCGGTCCACGACCGCGCGGGCCACCGCGTCGCCCGCCGCCGCGACCTCGAACAGCAAGGGGCACAACGCGTGCGGGTCGAACTCCAGCTCCTCGAAGTGCAGCCGCTCGACGACCTCGGCCAGCGTCCGCGTCCCGTAGTGGGCGATCACGGCGGGCAGCAGCGCGGTCGGCTCGCCGCGCCCGTCCTCGGCCCGCACGGCCAGCCACAGGGCCTCGCTGCCCAGGTGCCCGCCGCCGCCCCAGTCGCCGGAGATCCGGCCCAGCGCGGGGAACCGGTGCGTCCGGCCGTCCCGCGCCACGGCGACGCAGTTGATGCCCGCCCCGCACACCACGGCCACGCCGATCCCGTCGGACGTGCCCGCCCGCAGCAGCGCGAACGTGTCGTTGCCGACGACGGTCGTCTCCGACCACCCGAGCCCCTCGATGGCGACCCGCAGGTCCTCTTCCTCCTTGGGCAGGTCGGCGCCCGCGAGGTAGGCGGCGGTGTGCGTGGCGACCGGTGCACCGGGAGGCAGGCCGGCGAGCCGGGCCGCCTCGGCGACCAAGCTCCCGAACACCTCCAGGCTGCGCGGCAGGCCGACGTTCTGCGGCGAGGCGCCCGGCCCGCGCACCTGCGCGAGCACCCGCCCCTCCACGTCGACCAGCGCCACGGCGGTCTTGCTGTTGCCGCCGTCGATCGCGAGCACCCGGTCGGCCATCAAGCCACCACGCCCTTGGCCCACGGCAGGAAGTCGCGGTTGCGCGCCACCAGCTCGTCGGCCAGCCGGTCCGCGATCGCGTGCTGCCCGACCAGCGGGTGCGCGAGCAGCGCGTCGGCCACCCGGTCCCGCCCGCCGTGCACCGCGGCCTCCAGCGCCAGGTGCTCGTACGCGGTCACGTGCGAGATCAGCCCGGACAACGCGGGTTCCACCGGGTCGACCGGCAGGGGCACCGCCCCGGCGGCCGTCACGGTCGCCGGCACCTCGATCACGGCGTCGTCGGGCAGGAACGGCAAGGTCCCGTCGTTGCGCACGTTCACGACGTGCCGCTCAGCACCCCCGCCCCCGGTCAACGCGTGCACCAGCTGCACGGCCGCCTCCGAGTAGTACGCGCCGCCGCGCTGGGCCAGTTGCTCGGGCTTGGTGACGACGTCGACGTCGCCGTACAGGTCGAGCAGCTCCTTCTCCACTCCCGCAACGACTTCCGCCCGCGGCGGGTCGGTTTTCTGCTTCCTGACGACGTCGTCGTGCTCGTAGAAGTACTTCAGGTAGTACGACGGGACCATCCCCATCCGGCGCATCAAAGATGCCGGCAGCCCGATGTGCTCGGAAAGCGCTTCCCCGTGCTGCTCCAGCAGCTCCGGCAGGCGGTCCACCCCGTCCACGAACACCCCGCGCTCCCACGTGAGGTGGTTGAGTCCGACGTGCCCGAGCGTCACCGCGTCGGGCGCGACGCCGAGCAGCGCCGACGTCCACCGCTGGAACGTGATGGCCACGTTGCACAACCCCACCGCCCGGTGCCCGGCCCGCAACAACGCCCGCGTCACGATCCCGACGGGGTTGGTGAAGTTGACGATCCAGGTGCCCTCACCGGCCAGCGCCCGCACCCGCTCGGCGATGTCGAGCACCACCGGCACGGTCCGCAACGCCTTCGCCAACCCGCCCGCGCCCGTCGTCTCCTGCCCCACGCAGTCGCAGACCAGCGGGAACGTCTCGTCCTGCGCCCGCGCCGCCTGCCCGCCGACCCGCAGCTGGAGCAGCACCGCCGCAGCGCCGTCCACCCCGTCGTCCAGGTCGGTGGTCGTGCGCACGCGCGCCGGGTGCCCGGCGTGGGCCAGCAACCGCCGCGAGAACGCCCCGACGACGGCCAGCCGCTCGGCGTCCGGGTCCACCAGCACGATCTCGTCCACCGCGAGGCTGGTCCGCCGACCCGCGATGCCGTCGACCAGCTCGGGCGTGTACGTCGACCCGCCGCCGACAACGGTGAGCTTCATCCTTTGACTCCAGTGAAAGTGATGCCCTTGACGAACGAGCGCTGGGCGAAGACGAACAGCACCACCGCGGGGACCATGATCAGCAGCGTCACGGCCATCGCCAGGTTCCACTGCACGTGGTGCATGCCCTTGAACGACGACAGGGCCAGCGACAGCGTCCACTCGTCGGGCCGCTCGCCGGTGTAGAGCAGCGGGCCGAAGTAGTCGTTCCACGTGTACAGGAAGCAGAACAGGGCGGTGGCCGCGATGCCCGGCCGGGCCATCGGCACGATGATCCGCACGAGCGCCTGGAACTCCGTGCACCCGTCCACCCGTGCAGCGTCCACATAGGACTGCGGGATGGTGAGGATGAACTGGCGCAGCAGGAAGATGCTGAAGGCGTCGAACAGGAAGTACGGCACGATCAACGGCCACAGCGAGCCGGTCAGGCCCAGGCTGGACCACGTGTCGTACAGCGGCACGGCGACGACCTGCGGCGGCAGCATCATCGCGCCCACCACGAGCAGGAACACCGCGTTGCGGCCCCGCCAGCGGAGCTTGGCCAGCGCGTACGCCGCCGGGATGGACGACAGCAGCATGCCGGCGGTGGCCAGCAGCGAGTACAGCATGCTGTTGCCCAGGTACTTCAGCAGCGGCGCCTTGTCGAAGACCTCCACGAAGTTGCCCCAGTGCCACTCGTGCGGCCACAGGTCCTTGGTGAACGCCTGGTTGTCCGACATCACCGCGGTCAGGAACACGAACACGATGGGCAGCGCGAACATCAGACCCAGCGCCAGCCCGAGGCTGTGCACGGCGACCCAGTCCAGCGCGCCCTTCCAGTTGACCGGCTTGCGGTCGAGCACAGCGGTCATGCGCCCGGCCCTCCTTCCTCCTGGTAGGAGGCCTTGCGCAGGCGCTGCACGAGCACGGCCGTGGCCGCGAACGACACGACGAACAGCACGGTCGCCATCGCCGCCGCGTACCCCATGTCGAAGTACCGGAAGCCCTGCGTGTACAGCCACACCGGGAACGTCAGCGTCGAGTTCTCCGGGAAGCCCAGGATCTTGGTGTTCCCGGTGACGTCGGCCGACCCGCTGGCCGCCGACCCCGCCACCACCGCCTGCGTGAACAGTTGCAGCGCCAGGATGATCGAGTTCACCACGCCGAACAGCAGCACCGGCGAGATGGACGGCAGCGTGATGTGCCACCACCGCCGCAGCGGCCCCGCCCCGTCCAGCTCGGCCGCCTCGTACTGCTCCTGCGGCACGTCCAGGATCGCGGCCAGGATGATGATCATCAGGTCGCCGGACACCCACAGCATCACGGCCGTGATCCCCGGCTTGGACCACGCCGGGTCGGCGAACCACAGCGGACCCTCGATGCCGAACCAGCCCAGGAACGCGTCCAGCGGGCCGTCGTTGGGCCGCATGACCAGGAAGAACACCAGGGTCGCGGCGACCGGCGGCGCGAGGGAGGGCAGGTAGCACAGCGTCCGCACCAGACCCACGCCGGACTTCAGCCGGGCGATCACCGACGCGACCCCGAGCGCGAACACGACCCGGGCGGCCGTGAGGACCACGACCAACCACAGCGTGTTGTAGACGGCGGTGCGGAACAGCTTGTCCGCGAGCATGTACGAGTAGTTCTCCAGCCCGATCCACTCGGGCGGGTTGATCAGGTCGTACTTGGTGAACGAGAAGGCGATGGTGGCGACGAGCGGGTAGCCGAAGAACAGCAGGAAACCCAGGATCGCGGGGGCCAGGAAGGCCAGCACGGTCCGCCGGTGGCGAGCCCGGGACCGCCCCCGCGCGGGGGCGGCCCGGACCACGTCCACGCGTTCGAGCGTGGCGGTCATGGCTACTTGCCGCTCTTCGCGACCTGGTCGTCGATCTGCTGGTCGACTTCCTTCAACCCCGCCATCAGGTCCGGCACCTTGCCCGCCTGCCATGAGGTGGCGAAGTCGCCGATGGCCTTGATGTGCGCATCGCCGATCGGGGTCACCGGGTTGCCCTGGAGCTTGCCGCCGGTGGCGAGGTCGATGAACGTCTTGAAGTTCTCGTCCACCTCCAGCCGCGGGTCGGCCAGCGCGGCCTTGGTGCTGGGGATGTTCTTGATACCGTTCGCGAGCGTAACGATCGTTTCCGTGTCGAACGAAAGATGTTTGATCAGTTCCCAGGACGCGCCGGGGTTCTTGGCGCCCTTCGGGATGCCCATGATCGTGCCCGCCGTGAACCCGGCGCCGTACAGGTCCGGCCTGACCGTCGGGAACGGGGCCGTGCCGAACTTCACCTGCGGCGCCTGGTCCTTCAGGAACGCCGTGCGGTACTCGCCGTCGATCATCATGGCGATCTTCTGCTGGTGGAACGCGTGGTCGGCGGAGAACTCCTGCCCGAGGCCCGCGCGGAACCGCTCCAGGTTGTCGTAGCCGTAGAAGTCGACCAGTTCCTTCTGGAACTTCAGCATCTCCGCCCACTCGGGCGAGGCCAGCGCCGACTTGCCGTCCGGACCGGCCCACTTCGCGCCGAAGTGCGGCGCCCAGATCGGCGGGCGGTTGTTGTAGAACATCATCGTCGGCAGGAAACCCGCGACCTCGATCGACCCGTCCGGGGCCTTCTTGGTGGCGCGCTTGGCGAAGTCCAGCAGCTCGGCGGTGGTCTTCGGCGGCGTGGTGATGCCGGCCGCGCCGAGCAGTTCCTTGTTGTAGTACAGGCCGTAGACGTCCGAGAGCATCGGCATCGCGCACCGGTTGCCCTTGTACTCGGTGTAGGAGCGCACGGCGTCGGGGATCTGCGACAGGTCGACCTTGTCCCGCTCGACGTAGGGCTTGAGCTCCTGGAACGAGCCCGACGAGCAGAACTGGCCGATGTTGTCGGTGGTGAACGACAGCGCCACGTCCGGCGGGTTGCCGCTGCGGATGCCCGCGGTGATCTTGTCGTCGTCCTGGCTGCCCTCGTGCTTGATCTCGGCGTTGGGGTACTTCTTCTTGAAGCTCTCCAACGCCTTGGTGACCTCGTCCTGCTCGCGGCCGGAGTAGTTGCTCCAGACGGTCAGGGTGAACTTGTCGTCCTTGCCCGGCGCGGCGGCGAGGCCGCCCGGGTCGGACTTGCCGGCACCGGCGGCGCAGGCGGTCAGGGACACCGCGGCGGCCACGCAAAGCAACGCTGCGCGGGGGACCTTGCGCATGTGCTCTCCTTCTTCAACGTGCGGTCGGGGACGTTGTGCGGGCCGCCGCTACCGGCGCGGGCCGCGGAAGGGTTCGGTCGTGGCGGCGTCTAGGCCGAACACCTGTTCCCTGACGACCGACAGCGCGGAGTGCAGTGCGCCGGAACGCACCGGTTTCCCGGTCACCAGGGCGAGTTGGACGGGGGTGCGGGGCACCACCAGGGTGCGCAGCTCGGCGGCGACGAGGTCCGCGAGCGCCGTGCCGCCCGCGTGCGCGATCTCACCGGACAGCAGCACCAGTTCGGGGTCGAGCACGGCGATCACGTTGGCGACACCGGTCGCGATGCGGCGGGCGAGGTCGACCAGGAACTCCCGGCCGGCCGTGCCCTCGCTCAGGGCTTTCTTGACGGCGGCCTGCCCGGTGCGGGCGGACACGCCGTGCGCACGGGCGAGCTTGACGATGGCGGCGCTGTCGAGCAGGTCGCCGTACCGACTGCCGGTTCGATCGGTGCCGGTCTCGGCGTTGGCGTGGTCGGGCACCTGCATGGCGTCGATCTCGCCCGCACCGCCGGTCGCACCGCGGAGGAGCACACCGTTGACGACGACGGCCGCACCGACCGCGTCCGCGGGCCAGAGCAGGACGAAGTCCTTCACGCCCGTGGCACGGCCCGCGATCATCTCCTCCAACGCGACCAGGTTGACGTCGTTCTCGACGGTGACGCTGGTGCCGAGGAGGGCGTGGAGGGTCCCCGGGATGTCGAACCCTTCCCACCCGGGCATGTGCGGTGCGTAGTTCAGCCGTCCGGTGGTCGGGTCCACCGCACCGGGTGAGCCGACGACGACGTGGTGCAGGTCCTCGGGCGAGAGCCCTGCTTGGTTGGCGGCCTTGGTGACCGCGCTGTGGAACGCCTCCAGGACGTCGGTGCGCGGCATGGGTGCGCTGTGCTCGGTGACCAGCGCACCGGAGATGTCCGCGATGGCCACGTCCACGGTGTCCGGCGTGAGATCGATGGCCGCGACGTGCGCGAGGGCGCCGTTGACCGTCCAGAGCTGGGCCCGGGGACCGCGCCCACCGCCGCGGAGGCCGTTGCGCAGGACCGTGCCTTCGGTTTCCAGACGGGTGAGGAGTTGGGCGGTGGCGGGTTTGGAGAGCCCGATGATGCCCTCCAGCTCGGAGCGCGTCAGCGGGCCGTTGCGCAGCAAGGCCTCGATCGCGGCGCGGTCGTTGATCTCGCGCAGCAGTCGGGGGCTACCGGCTCGCATGGGGCTCTCCTCGCCTGGCTCTGGTGGTGGCGGTGGTTGGGGGGTGGTTTGGACCTGGTCTGGTAACTTTCCAGACTATTTCGGGCCACGGTAGTGACGTGCGTCATGCCGGGTCAATGCTCCGATGCGGGTCCGTTACCTGGGTAAGGCTGCCCTAAGGCACCCTGGAGGCATGACCGACACCCGTCAGGAGTCCCTGGCCCAGTTGTTGGGCGGCCGGGGCGGTGCGCTGGACGCGTCCCTGCCGCCCTTGGCGTTCGCACTGGGGTGGGCGCTGTTCGGGCGATCCGTCGAGGTGGGGGCCTTGGCGGCGGTGCTGTGCGGGGTGGTCATCGCGGTCGTGCGGGTGGTGCGGGGCGACCGGCCCCGGGCGGTGGTGGTCTCGGTGGCACTTGTGGTGCTGGCCGCGTACATCGCCTTGCAGACCGGTAGGGCCGAGGACTTCTTCCTGCTCCAGATCTTCTTGAACGCCGCTAGTGCGTTGGTGTGGTCGGCGAGCATCGTGGTGCGGTGGCCGTTGCTGGGGGTTGTCGTCGGGTTGGTGACCGGGCAGAAGTTCCGGTGGCGGCGGGATCCGGATTTGATGCGGGCTTACCGGTATGCGAGCTGGCCCTGGGTGGGGCAGTACGTGTTGCGGGTGGTCGTGTTCGGGGCTTTGTGGCTGGCGGGGCAGGTTGTGGTGCTCGGGGTTATGCGGGCGGTGCTGACTTGGCCGTTGCAGGCGGTGTGCATTGCGGTGAGTTGGTGGGTGTTGCGCAAGTCCCTGCCTAAGGATCACCCGGGGCTTCGGCATCCTCGGGTTTCGGGGGAAGCAGCCTGACCGGGGCTAAGTGGGAGCCCTCTTTCGCTGAAGGCGCTCCGCCCGCAAGCGCCTGCCCGAACGCCAGGATGCTCCGCGCCGAAGGCGCGAGCCGAAGCGGCTAGCGTCCACGGGAAGGGCCTCGGTTTCTTTCCCCGTCCGGCCTGGGCGAAGCCCAACCACGCTTGGTTCGTTTTTGCAACCA